>CAZACH010000089.1:0-8236 GCA_964483275.1 uncultured Sphingomonadaceae bacterium
GCAGCCAGCCGATATAGACCGCGTTGTTGACGTGGCCGAGCTCGTCAATGTCCTCCGGCCGCGCCGTGAAGCGCATGGCGAAGGGGCGGCGGTCAGGGGGCGGCGGCATCTCCCTCTCCCATCTGCGTCAGCACGAAGGCGAAGGCCTCGGCGGTCTCGCGCAGCGACTCGAAGCGGCCCGACTTGCCGCCATGGCCGGCGCCCATGTTGATCTTGAGCAATAACGGATTGTCGTCGGTCTTGGTGGCGCGCAACCGCGCCGCCCATTTCGCCGGCTCCCAATAGGTGACGCGCGGGTCGTTGAGGCCGCCGGTGATCAGCATCGGCGGATAGGCTTTGGCCGCGACATTCTCATAGGGGCTATAGCTGCGGATCAGGTCGAAGGCGGCCGGGTCGGTGATCGGGTTGCCCCATTCGGGCCACTCGCCGGGGGTCAGCGGCAAGCTTTCGTCAAGCATGGTGTTGAGCACGTCGACGAACGGCACGTCCGCCACCACCGCGCCCCACAGGTCGGGATCGGTATTGGCGACGACGCCCATCAACTCGCCGCCCGCCGATCCGCCCTGAATGGCGATCCGCCCCGGCCGCGCGAAGCCTTCCGTCACCAGCCCCTTCGCGACATCGACGAAATCGCTGAACGTGTTCCAGCGCTTTTCCGTCTTGCCGTCGAGATACCAGCCATAGCCCAGGTCGTCGCCGCCCCGGATATGCGCGATGGCATAGGCATAGCCGCGATCGAGCAGGCTCAGCCGCGCCGTGCCGAAGCGCGGCGGGATGGCGTGGCCATAGGCGCCATAGCCATAGAGGAACAGCTTGCCCGATCCGTCCCGTGGAAAACCGCGCCGATAGACCACCGACACCGGCACCTGCCGCCCGTCGCGCGCCGTCACCAGCAGGCGCTCGCTGGCATAATGGGCAGGGTCATAGCCGGACGGCACCTCGCGCACCTTGAGCACCGTCAGTTCGCGCTTGTCGGGATCATAGTCGTAATCGGTGTCGGGCGTGACCAGCGAGGAATAGCTCAGCCGATAGGCGAGCGGATCATATTCGGGGTTGGAAGCGAGGCCCGTTGAATAGCTCGGCTCCGGGAAGGCGATGCGATGCTCCTCGCCGGCATAGGTGCGGAGCCGAATCTGGTCGAGCCCGTCGACCCGCTCGGTGATCGCGAGGTGGCGGGCGAAAGCGCTGACGCCGCGCAGATAGACGCGGTCCGATCCGGCGATCACCGTCCGCCATTCGTCGGGGCCGGCGGGGTCGGCCTCGGCAAGGCGGAAATTGATGTGGTCGTCATTGGTCAGCACCCACAGCCGGCCGTGCGCGACATCCACCGAATAGATGCGATCCTTGCGGCGCGGGCTGACCAGCAGCGGCGCGGCCTCCGGCGCGTCGGCGGGGAGCAGGCGCACCTCGCTGGTGGTGTTGTCGCCGGTGGCGATGATGATGGTGCTGCGGTCCTGACTGCGGCCGACGCCGACCGAGAAGCCCTTGTCGCTTTCCTCATAGAGGGTGCGGTCGTCGGCCGTGGGCGTGCCGAGCCGGTGCAGCCGGGCGCGATAGCTGCGCCAATGTTCGTTGACCTCGGTGAAGACGATGCCCTTGGAGTCGGCCGTCCACACCGGCGCGCCGATGCCCTGATCGGTGATCGTCTCGATATCCGCGCCGGTGTCGAGGTCGCGGACCTTGAGCTTGAACCGCTCCGACCCGTCATCATCGACCATCAGCGCCGCGAGCCGTCCGTCCGGGCTGATCGACAGGGCGCCGAGGCGGAAATAGTCGCGGTCGGCCGCCTCCGCCGGCTCGTCAACGATCAGCCGGGCCTCGCCGCCCGCGACGGGCCGCCGGAACCACTGCCGATATTGCGCGCCGAGCTGGAACGCCCACCAATAGAGCCAGTCGCCGTCCTTCTGCGGGACGCTCGCCTCATCCTCCTTCATCCGCCCGCGCATCTCGGCGAACAAAGTGTCGACCAAAGCGGCATGTGGCTTCATCGCGGCTTCGAAATAGGCGTTCTCGGCCTTCAGATAGCCGAGCACGTCCGGGTCCTCGACCTTGGGATAGCCGGGATCGCGCAGCCACGCCCAGGGGTCGGACAGCTTATGGCCGTGCGCGCCATAGCTGTGCGGGCGTTGCGGGGCGACGGGGGGTGGGGGAAGATCGGTCATGGATGGCAGCTCCAGCTTTTGCGTGGAGGTAGAGATTGTTCGGGGCCGGGGGAAGCGGCTGAATGGTTACGGTCCGGCAAGCGTCCCCCACCCACCTCCGTTCGTCCTGAGCCTGTCGAAGGACGCTGGCACGGCCTTTGTGCGATACCCTTCCCCAAAACCGTGCTGTCATCCTTCGACAAGCTCAGGACGAACGGAGGTGGGGGACAGGACGTGGAGGTCTGGGGGCAGAGGTGGGGGACACACCAAGTCGATGGCTGGCGGCGGCCACCCCGAGGCCCTATCTTGAACCCACTAACACCAGCAAACGGACCGCCCATGTCGACCTATGAAGCCCGCCTTGCCGCCCTGCGCGCGGAGCTTGGCCGCCAGCGCCTCGACGGCTTCGTCGTGCCGCTGACCGACGAGCATATGAGCGAATATGTCGGCGAATATGCCCAGCGGCTGGCGTGGCTGACGGGATTCGAGGGGTCGGCCGGCACCGCCGTCGTGCTACCCGCCGAGGCCGCGATGTTCGTCGACGGGCGCTACACCTTGCAGGTGCGCGATCAGGTCGACGGGCGGCACTGGAGCTACCAGCAGGTGCCCGACACCAGCGTCGCCGAATGGCTGAAGGCCCATGCCCCGGACGGCGCGCGCATCGGCTATGATCCATGGCTGCACACCAAGAGCTGGGTGGAAGCGGCAACGGCGGCGCTCAAGGAACGCGGCGCGGAGCTGGTGGCGGTGGCGACCAACCCGATCGACGCGATCTGGCGCGACCGCCCGGCCCCGTCGCCCGCGCGGCTGATCGTCCATCCCGACAGCCTTGCCGGCAAGGGATCACCTGAGAAGCGCGCCGCCATCGCCGACTGGCTGGCGGAGCGCAAGGCCGATGCCGTGGTGCTGGCGGCGCTCGATTCGATCGCCTGGACCTTCAACATCCGCGGCACGGACGTAGCGCGCACGCCGGTGGCGCTGGCTTATGCCATCGTCAATGCCGACGGCACCGCCGACCTGTTCGTCGCGCCCGAAAAGCTCGACGATGATGTCCGCGCGCATCTGGGCAATGCCGTGCGCCTGCACGACCGCTCCGCCTTCTCGGATGCGCTGGCGGGGATGAGGGGCAAAACGGTGGCGGTCGATCCGGCGAGTGCCGTCGCCGCCATCTTCGAGACACTCACCGCCGCCGGCGCGACCATCGTCGAGGCGCGCGACCCGGTGGTGCTGCCCAAGGCGATCAAGAACCCGGTCGAGATCGCCGGCACCCGCGCAGCCCATCTGCGCGACGGCGCGGCGCTGACCCGCTTCCTCCACTGGTTCGATGGCGCGGCGGGGACCGGCACGCTCGACGAGATGCAGGCGGCGGCGAAGCTGCAAGCCTTCCGCGAGGAAACCGGCGCGCTGCGCGACCTCAGCTTCGACACCATCTCCGGCGCCGGGCCGAACGGCGCCATCGTCCATTACCGCGTCTCGCCCGACACCAATCGCCGGGTCGAGCCGGACAGCCTGTTCCTCGTCGATTCGGGCGGCCAGTACCCGGACGGCACCACCGACGTCACCCGCACGCTGGCGGTCGGCACGCCGACGGCGGAGATGCGCGACCGCTTCACGCGGGTGCTGAAGGGCCATATCGCGCTCGCCATGGCGCGCTTCCCCAAGGGTACGCGCGGGCAGCAGCTCGACACGCTGGCGCGGCAATATCTGTGGGCGGTGGGCCTCGACTATGCCCATGGCACCGGCCATGGCGTCGGCTCCTACCTGTCGGTGCATGAAGGGCCGCAGCGGATTTCCGGCGTCGGCGGCGATGTCGCGCTGGAGCCGGGCATGATCGTTTCCAACGAGCCGGGCTATTACAAGACCGGCGCCTACGGCATCCGCATCGAGAATCTGGTGCTGGTGACGCCTGTGGAGATCGCGGGCGCAGAGCGGACGATGCTGGGTTTCGAGACGCTGACCCTCGCGCCGATCGACCGGCGGCTGGTCGACCGCGCCTTGATGACGGCGGCGGAGGTGGATTGGCTCGACGCCTATCACGCCCGTGTCGCGCGCGAGGTCGGGGCGCTGCTTGACGCGGAGGCGCGGGCATGGCTCGATGCCGCGACGAAGCCGCTTGGAGTCGAGGCATGAAGACGTGGATGATCGCCGCCGCTGGGGTGGCCGTGCTCGCGGCCGCCGGCAGCGTCGCCTATGCCAAGTTCGCGGTCCCGCCGACGCCGCCGCTGGCCGGCGCCACGAGCCACAGCCTCTATGATTTCAGCCTGACCCGCATCGACGGCGAGCCGATGCCGCTGTCCGCCTATCGCGGCAAGGTGGTGCTGCTGGTCAACACCGCCAGCAAGTGCGGCTTCACCCCGCAATATGAAGGGCTGCAGGCGCTCCAGAAAAGCTATGCCGCCAAGGGTTTCACCGTCATCGGCGTGCCGTCCGGCGACTTCATGGGGCAGGAGCTGGCGACCAACAAGGACATCTCCAGCTTCTGCGAGACGACGTTCGGCATCACCTTCCCCATGGCCGAGAAGGCCGACGCGGTGGGCGCAAAGGCGCTGCCGGTCTATCGCTGGGCGGCGGGCGTGCTCGGCCCCGACCAGACGCCGCGCTGGAACTTCCACAAATATCTGATCGGCCGCGACGGCAAGCTGATCCGCGCCTTCGGCACCCGCACGGCGCCGCAGGATGCGGCTGTAACCGGCGCGATCGAGGCGGCGCTCAACTTGTAACCGCCCTGTCCGCGTTGAGCGAATATCCTCGCGCGCCTGGCACTCCCCCACATCCGTTCGTCCTGAGCCTGTCGAAGGACGACAGTGCAGAACTCGAAACCCGTGCCGAGCGGATGACGGGATCAGTGCTGTCGTCCTTCGACAGGCTCAGGACGAACGGGTGGTGGGGGAGCCAAAGGGGGGCGGATGGGGAGCGGGCTGGAGTGCCGCTACTTAACGCGCCTCATCTTTGGAATCCCGCTCGCGCGCACCCGCTTCGCTTTCCTGCCGATCGAGCGCACGCGCCTGCGCCTTGCGGCGGCGCAGATTGGTGCGCAGCGCCGCCTCCAGCCGCTGGCGTCGTGCCTCGGCCGCCGTCACTTGAGCGTCGTCAGCCATTGCGCGACCGCGTCGGCGAGTTGCAGGGCGGCATCGTCCAGCGCGCGGGCGGCGGCGGCGGGCTGGACGCTCGCCAGCGGCAGCTCCGCATCGAAACGCCGCGCCGCGACGCTGCGGCCGTCCTGCGCCGCCACCACCGCATCGAAGCGGATCACCACCCGGCGCGCGGCCGGATCGCTGGCGTCGACGCCGAATTCCAGAAGCTGGCCGGTCAGGCGCTTGCCGGGATCAATCGCGGTCTGGTCGGGGTCCAGCACCACCAGCCCGGTGCGCGCGCCGATCGCGTCCGACAACAGGCGCTGGAACAGCCGGTTGGGCTGCTCGACCCATTGGGCGTCCTTCATATAGGCATATTCGGTGGGGCTGACGCGGACCGCGATGCGCAGCGTGCGGATCGCCTGCGGCACCGCCGGCACCGCGACCGTCACCGCCTCCCCCGCCGTCGCGGAGCGCGCCGCGCTGGCGACGGGCGGCGAGGACAGGGTGAACAGCGTCGGCGGCGGCGGATCACCTCCCAGCTTGACGCAGGCGCCGAGCGGCAGAGCGAGCAGGATCAGGGCAAGGCGTATATTCTTCATTTCGACGGCTCATAGTCGGGCAGCTTGCGGCCGCCGAGAAGGGCTGAGGAGGGGCTTTCGTCCAGCTTCGCCGCGACCGCGCCCAGCGATTCGGACATGCGCTTCAACTCGACGACGAGCTGGCCGATCTGCGGCACCGTCTGTTTCGAGAAGGCCTGGATGCCCGGCTGGGCTTCGGCCACCGTCGCGTCGATGGTGGCGAGCGTGCGGTTCGCCTGCGCGATCGAGGCGTTGAGGCTGGTCATCATCGGCCGCCCCTGCTGGTCCATCAGCTCGTTGGTCGTCGCCGCAAGCGCGCTGAAGGATTTGGCGGCGGCGCCGGCCTCGCCGATCGCCACGCGCGCCTCCGCGAGCGTCGCGGCGATTTCCGGCGAGCGTTCGGCCATCGCATTGCTGATCCGCTGCGTATTTTCGAGGATGCCGGCGATCGACGCCTGATTGCGGTCGGACAGCAATTGCGTCAGCCGTTCGGTGAGGGTGGTCAGCCGCTCCAGAAGCTGCGGCGCGTTCGACAGCAGCTCACCCAGCGCGCCGGGCTTGGTCGGGATGACCGGCGCGCCGCCCGGCCCGATCTCGGTGATCGGCGGCGCGCCCTTGATGGCGCCGTCCAGATTGATCTGCGAGACGCCGGTGAAGCCGACGCCGGCGATGGTCGCCGTGGTGCCTTGCAGGATCGGCACGTCGCCCCTGACATTTATGCGCACCCGCACGAATTCGGGGCTGTCGGGCAGCAGCGCGATCTGCTTGACCTCGCCGACCGGCACGCCGGAAAAGGTCACGCCAGATCCCGTCGCGAGGCCCGCGACCGATGTCTTGAAGAAGATGTCATAGGGTTTGTTGTCGCCGCCGCCCATGCGCGACAGCCACAGGATGACGGCGATCGTCACGACCAGCAGCGTGATCACCGACACGCCGACGATCAGATAATTGCTCCGGTTCTCCATCAGTCGGCCGCCCCCTCTCGTTCGTTCTTCTGTCGCTGTTCAGCAGCGGCGGCAACCCGACCTCGCGGCCCCATGAAATATTCCTTTATCCACGGATGATCAAACTCCAACAGTTCCGGGATCGTTCCGACGGCGAGCACCTTGCGGTCGGCGAGCACGGCGACGCGGTCGCAGATGGCGTGCAGCGTGTCGAGATCGTGGGTGATCAGGAACACGGTGAAGCCCAGCGAATCCCGCAGCGCCTTGATCAGTTCGTCGAACGCCGCCGCGCCGATCGGGTCCAGCCCGGCGGTCGGCTCGTCGAGGAACAGCAATTCGGGGTCGAGCGCCAGCGCCCGCGCCAGCCCGGCGCGCTTCTTCATGCCGCCCGACAGCTCGGAAGGGTATTTCGGCCCGGCTTCGGGGTTGAGGCCGCTCATCGCGATCTTGTAGGCGGCGATCTCGTCGAGCAGCTCAGGCCCGATATGCGGATAATATTCGCGGATCGGCACCTCGACATTTTCCGCGACGGTCAGCGTCGAGAACAGCGCGCCGTTCTGGAACAGCACCCCCCAGCGGCGACGGACATTCTTCGCCTCGGTTTCCTCGCGGCCGATCATCGGCGTACCGAACACCTCGATCTCGCCCGCCTCGGGATGCTGCAGCCCGATGATCGAGCGCATCAGCACCGACTTGCCGGTGCCCGAGCCGCCGACCACGCCCAATATCTCCCCGCGCCTGACCTCCAGGTCGAGGCCGTCATGCACGGTCTGCTCGCCGAAGCGGTTGATGAGGCCCGAGACGCGCACGACCGTCTCATTGTCCGGGCTGGCGCCGTCGTTCGTCATATCCAGCCGATCGCCGAGAAGAAGACCGCGAACACCGCGTCGAGCACGATGACCAGGAAGATCGCCTGCACCACGGCGGCGGTGGTGCGCAGGCCGACCTCCTCGGCATTGCCCTTGACCTGCATGCCGTGGAAACAGCCGGTGACCGCGACGATCGCGCCGAACACCGGCCCCTTGACCAGCCCGACCCACAGGTCGGTAATCGGCACCACCTCCCGCAACCGGATGACGAAGGTGGCGGGCGGGATGTCGAGCGCGATCCAGCAATAAAGCCCGCCGCCGAAGATCGCGACGATCGAGGCGTAAAAGCCCAGCAGCGGCATCAGGATGGTGCAGGCCAGCACGCGCGGCAGGATCAGCGCCTCGACCGGGGCGACGCCGATCGTCCGCATGGCGTCGATCTCTTCCGCCAGCTTCATCGAGCCGAGCTGCGCGGCAAAGGCGCTGCCCGAGCGCCCGGCGACCATGATCGCGGTCATCAGCACGCCGAGTTCGCGGGTGGTGATGCGGCCGATCAGGTTGATCGCGAACACCTCCGCCCCGAACTGGCGCAGCTGCACAGCGCCCTGCTGGGCGATGACGATGCCGATCAGGAAGCTCATCAGGCCGACGATCGGCAGGGCATCGACGCCGACGACCTCGAACTGG
>CAZACH010000090.1:0-8155 GCA_964483275.1 uncultured Sphingomonadaceae bacterium
AGGCGCGCAGCCCGTCATCGGTGATGGCCTTCAGCTCCGCCGTCATCGACTGCGGCGCCGGCGCGACGGGGGCCGCCGGCATCGTGCGGCGGGGGCGATCGACCCGGCCCTGCCGGATGGCCAGCCGCTCGACCGCGCGATAGCCGAAGAAGCGGTTGACCCGCTCCACGATTTCCGGCGCGACATGCTGAACCATGGTCGCAAAGCCGCTGTCGACGGCCAGCGTCAGTACGCCGCAATCCCGTTTGCCGGGGGCGAAGCGGATCGATTCGGGCGCCGTCGCCTCGGCATAGCGATCGCCGACGATTTCGCGCCAGCGGCTGACGACCGCGCTCTGCACGAAGCCGAATCGCCGGAACGCCGCCCGCCCGACATCGGGCACGATGTCCGCCACCGCGCGCGTGCGGCCGCTGCGTCCGCCCTGTGTGAGACTACCCCGTTTCGCCATTCCGCTTCCCATGCCATAGGCGGACCGTGCCCGTCGAGAACATCTCCCACGCCCTCGGCAACTGGTATGCCGCCAATGCCCGGCGGCTGCCCTGGCGGATGCCGCCGGGAACGGACGCCACCGCCGATCCCTATCATGTCTGGCTGTCGGAGATCATGCTGCAACAGACCACGGTCGCGGCGGTGATTCCCTATTTCAAACGCTTCGTCGCGCGCTGGCCGGATGTGCGGGCCTTCGCCGCCGAGGCCGACGAGGAGGTCATGCGCGCATGGGCCGGCCTCGGCTATTATGCCCGTGCCCGCAACATGCTGGCCGCGGCGCGCGCCGTCACCGCGATGGGCGGCCGTTTCCCGGATACCGAGGCGGAGCTTCGCCAGTTGCCCGGCGTCGGCGCCTATACGGCGGCCGCCATCGCCGCCATCGCCTTCGGGCGGCAGGCCACGGTGGTCGACGGCAATGTCGAGCGGGTGGTGGCGCGGCTGTTCGCCATCGACACGCCGCTGCCCGCCGCGCGGCCGCGCCTGCGCGAAGGCGCCGAAGCGCTGACTCCGGCCGAACGGCCGGGCGACCATGCCCAGGCGATGATGGACCTGGGCGCGACGCTGTGCACGCCGCGCCGTCCGGCCTGCCCTCTCTGCCCGATCGCCGGCGACTGCGCCGCCCTGGCGCGCGGCACGCCCGAGGCGTTTCCGGTCAAGCCGCCCAAAGCCGCGCGGCCGGAGCGGCGCGGCACCGCCTTCTGGCTGGAACGGGACGGCGCGGTGCTGCTGGTCCGCCGGCCCGCCAGGGGCCTGCTCGGCGGCATGCTGGCCCTGCCCACCGGCCCCTGGACCGAGGCGGGCGACGCCCCCGGCCTCGCCGGCGCCCCCGCCGACGGGGCGTGGGCGGACGCGGGGCATGTCCGTCATATCTTCACCCATTTCGCGCTCGACCTGCGAGTCGTCGTCCTGCGCGACCCGCGTGCGGCCCGGTGCGCGGGAGAATGGTGGCCGGTCGACGCGATCGCGGATGCCGGAATGCCCACCCTGTTCGCCAAGGCGGCCGAGCGCGCCATGGCGGCCCGCGTCGAGCAAGAGGAGTTGCCTGCGATATGAAGCCCCTGCCCGCGCCCGGCCTGACCGGATCGCCGATAGATCGCGCCGACCAGATCCGGCTGAACCCCGAGGCCGTCGCCGAGGCCCGCGCCAACCCCGCCGCGCGCTTCCTGCCGGTGGCGAGGCTCGATCCCTGCCTGATCGAGGGGCGGCTGGTCTGGTTGCCGCCGGCGTTCGTTCCCGACGACACCATCGCCTTTTTCCTGGGGCTGGAGAATGGCGCGCCGCGTTTCGCGATCGCGGTGGACGGTCACGGCCTGCCGGAGCCGCCGACACCCCTGCGCGCCGCCCTCGCCATGATGGCGCCCGCCGACGCCGCGACCTTCGCCGCCGCGCGGTCGCTGATCGACTGGCACGCGCGCCACGGCTTCTGCGCCGTCTGTGGCAGCGGCACGCAGATGCAGCGCGGCGGCTGGATGCGGACCTGCCCGTCCTGCAATGCGGAGCATTACCCGCGCACCGACCCGGTGGTCATCATGCTGGCGATGCATGAAGGCCGCGTGCTGCTCGGCCGTCAGGCGATGTTCCCGCCCAATTTCTATTCGGCGCTGGCCGGCTTCTGCGAGGTCGGCGAATCGATCGAGGAAGCCGTGGCGCGCGAGCTTCACGAGGAAGCCGGCGTCGTCGCGACCCGCGTCACCTATGTCGCGAGCCAGCCCTGGCCGTTCCCCTCATCCCTGATGATCGGCTGCTTCGCCGAGGTTGCCGACGACCGCCTGACCCTCGACGAGACCGAGATCGTCGAGGCCTTCTGGGCAAGCCGGGAGGACATCGTCGATGCGCTGGCCGGGCGCGGACGCTTCGGCCTGCCGCCGGATTATGCGATCGCGCACACGCTCATGCGCCACTGGATCGCGATGGCGGGCCGATAATCAGCCCGGCACGCCCCGGCGCCGCGCCTGCGGATAGGTGCCGAGCTGCCGGACCCACTTGCTGTGGAACGCCAGCTCCTCAAGGGCGCGGCGCACTGACGGGTCGTCGGGATGGCCTTCGATGTCGGCATAGAATTCGGTGGCCGCGAAGCTGGCGCCGCGCTGATAGCTTTCCAGCTTGGTCATGTTGACGCCGTTCGTGGCAAAGCCGCCAAGCGCCTTGTAAAGCGCCGCCGGGATATTCTTCACCTCGAAGATGAAGGTGGTCATCAGGCCGGCATGGTCGGCCGGCCACGCCTCCGGCTCGCGCGCGAGGATGACGAATCGGGTCGTGTTGTGATCCGCGTCCTCGATGCCGCGCGCATGCGGGACCAGCCCGAACAATTCCCCGGCAAGCGCCGAGGCGACCGCGCCGACACGCGGATCGGCCATTTCGGCCACGGCGGCGGCGGCGGCGGCGGTGTCCGGATAGGCCATCGCCTTGATTCCCTGCCCGCGCAGATAGCGGCGGCACTGGCCGAGCGCCTGCGGGTGGCTCATCGCTTCCGCCGGCGCGCCCGCACCCGGCAGCACCAGCAAGCAATGCCGCACCCGCACGAAATGCTCGCCGACGATATGCAGGCCCGATTCGGGCAGCAGGAAATGCATGTCGGCGACGCGGCCGTGCAGGCTGTTCTCGATCGGGATCACCGCCCGGCGCGCGCGCCCGGCGGCCACCGCCTCCAGCGCGTCCTCGAACGAAAAGCAGGGCACGGGCAGTCCATCGGGGCAGGCCTCGCGCACCGCCTGATGCGAATAGGCGCCCGGCGCGCCCTGGAACGCCACGGCCGCCGCGGGATCGCCGGCCGCCGCCTCGATCATTTTATCGACGAGCGCGCGGGCAAGGGGTGGGTAATTGTCCATCATCGCCGCGCTTATCCCCCCGTCCGCCAAGGCGCAATCGCCGAGCCAAGGGCATGACAACGCCACAGCGGCTTGCGAGCGCCGCCCGTGACCACTAAAGGGACAGCGCTCAATCAATCGGAAGCCCTTGGCGGGCGCAGGGAGTGCCACGGAAATGGACGATAGGACGAACACGATTGCCGGCTGGGTACTTTTCGGCGGCATTGTGGCGCTCGGCTTGTCCGTCGGCACCAAGATGTACTTCCAGCCCCACCGTCCCGCGACCATGGGCTATGTCGTCGAAGGCGTTGAGGAAGAAGGCTCCGGCGGCGCCGCGGCCGAAGCCGAACCGCCGATCGCCACATTCCTCGCCAGCGCCAGCGTCGAGCGCGGCGCCAACCAGTTCAAGAAGTGCGCGGCCTGCCACACCATCACGCCCGGCGGCGCCAACGGCATCGGCCCGAATCTGTATGACATCATCAACAAGAAGCACGGCCACCTGCCGAACTTCGATTATTCCAAGGCGGTCAAGGAAATCCCCGGCGTCTGGGATTTCGACTCGCTCTCGCACTGGCTGAAGTCGCCCAAGGCCTATGCGCCCGGCAACAAGATGGCGTTCGCGGGCATCTCCAAGCCGCAGGATCGCGCCGACGTCATCGCCTATCTGAACGCGCAGGGTTCGAACGTGCCCTTCCCGCCGCCGCCGGCGGCGGATGCTCCGGCCGAAGAAGCCCCCGCCGCGGAGGGCGAGGCCACGGCCAATGCGACCGAAGGCGGAGCCGCCGAGGCTGGCGCAGCCGCCGCCAACTGATCCGGCGAGAACTGCATATGAAAAGGCGGGAACGGCAATGCCGGCCCCGCCTTTTTTCTTGTCAGGCGCCCCGCATCAAAGCGCGTAATGCTTGCTGACGATTCGCCACGCCTCTTCCGCCGTCTCGACGAAGGTGAAGAGCTTGGTGTCATTGGGTGAAATCACCCCCTCCTCGGCCAGCGCATCGAAATCAATGACGCGCGTCCAGAACTCCCGTCCGAACAACAGGATGGGCAGCGGCGCCATCTTACCGGTCTGGATCAGGGTCAGCAGCTCGAACATCTCGTCGAACGTCCCGAAGCCGCCGGGAAAGACCGCCACGGCACGCGCGCGGATCAGGAAATGCATCTTGCGCAGCGCGAAATAGTGGAACTGGAAGCTCAGCGACGGCGTGACATAGGGGTTGGGCAGCTGTTCGTGCGGCAGCACGATATTGAGGCCGATCGAGGTCGCGCCGACATCGTCCGCGCCCCGGTTGGCCGCCTCCATGATCGAGGGGCCACCGCCCGAGCAGATCACGAACTGGCGCCGGCCGTCCTCGTCCAGCGGAACCTGCGACGCCGTCCGCGCCAGCGCGCGCGCCTCGGCATAATATTTGGACTTGGCGGCGAGGCGTTGCGAAATGCGTGTCTGCGTTTCGCCGCTGGCCGCCGCGACCAGCGCCTCGGCATCCTCCGGCGACGGGATACGCGCCGAGCCATAGAAAACGAAGGTCGACGCGATGTTCGCCTCGTCCAACAGCAGCTCGGGCTTCAACAGCTCAAGCTGGAAACGGATCGGCCGCAAATCCTCGCGCAGCAGGAAATCGCTGTCCTGAAAGGCCAGCAGATAGGCGGGATGCTCGGTCTGGGGGCTGGAGGTGGCCTGTGCGGCGACCTCGGCCTCCTGCGCGGCGGGTCTGAACACGCGCTTGGGTACGGGTTTGTCTTTCATCGGCTCGCGTCTAGCGGATCGGGAATGGCAGGCAAATGAATGCGACCGGGCATCAGCGGCAATATGGCCCCCGTCCCATGTCCATGTGGATGTGATCGGCGTGATAGGCATCGCCATCCGGGCCGATGGTGATCGCGAACCGCCGGCACCCGGCGCGATGCGCTTCGCGCAGGAAGGTGCGCACGGAAGCGTCGCCGCCGTTCCAGCCCGCCTTGACGGTGATTCGCCGTCCGTCCTTCAGCACGAAGGCGGCGATGTCGACGGCATTGGCATAGGCATGTTCGGACAGGCGCGCGCCCGGCCGGCTGTTCACCGAGCGGCAGGAATAGGTGCCATAGCTTTCGAGTCGAACGAGATCGCTGCGCAGATGCCGCTGCGCCAGAGCCCGCACTTCCCGCGTCCATAAGGTGAGGTTGCTCGCGACCGGGCAGGTGATGGCGCCAAGATTCGTGACCGGCATGCCGATATCGAGCAATTGAACCGCGCCCCTGATCCGGCATCCACCCGCAAAATCACGATCCGGCAATGCCTTATAGCGCACTCCTGCGCGATCGAGCGAAGCGAGGCACTGGCGCGTGTCGACCTGCGGGCGGGCCGTCGGCAACGGACTGCGTGATCCTCCGCCGACACAAGCCGCCAGCAACAACGCCACGCACAATAGTCCCCACCGCATGGGTGCAGACTTGCCGCCCGGTCCGTTGAGGTCAAGCTTGACACGCCGCCAGCGCCGTCTATGAGCGGCCTCGGGCCACGCCGTCCCAACGCGGCGCGTGCTCTCTGCGAGGAGAGTCTTAAATGACTGATAAACCTGTTGCGCTTCCGGCGCGTCCCCACTTTTCTTCCGGCCCCTGCGCCAAGCCTCCCGGCTGGTCGCCCGAATTGCTGTCGCTGGACAGCCTGGGCCGTTCCCATCGCTCCAAGCTCGGCAAGGCGCGCCTCGCGCACCTGATCGACCTGACGCGCGAAATCCTGCAAGTCCCCGACACGCACCGCATCGGCATCGTCCCCGGTTCGGACACCGGCGCCGTCGAAATGGCGATGTGGACCATGCTGGGCCAGCGCAAGGTGACGATGCTCGCCTGGGAGAGCTTCGGTGAGGGTTGGGTCACCGATGCCGTCAAGCAGCTCAAGCTCGATGCCGAGGTCATCAAGGCGCCCTATGGCGAACTGCCGGACCTCAGCCGCGTCCATCAGGACAATGACGTCGTCTTTACCTGGAACGGCACCACCTCCGGCGTGCGCGTGCCCGGCGGCGCGTGGATTCGCGACGATCGCGGCGGGCTGATGTTCGCCGACGCGACCTCGGCGGTGTTCGCCATGGACATGCCGTGGGACAAGCTGGATGTCGTCACCTATTCCTGGCAGAAGGTGATGGGCGGCGAAGGTGCGCACGGCATCCTCATCCTCGGTCCGCGCGCTGTCGAACGACTCGAATCCTACACGCCGGACCGCCCGCTTCCGAAGATCTTCCGCCTCACCAAGGGCGGCAAGCTGATCGAGGGCATCTTCAAGGGCGACACGATCAACACGCCGTCGATGCTGTGCGTCGAGGATCATATCGTCGCGCTTGAATGGGCGAAGCAGCTGGGCGGCCTTCCCGCGCTGATCGCGCGTTCCGACGCCAATGCGGCGGCGCTCGACCGCTGGGTGCAGAAGACCGACTGGGTGGAGCATCTCGCCGCCGATCCGGCGACGCGCTCGACCACCTCGGTCTGCCTCAAGTTCGCCGACGCCGCCGTGTCGGACCTGGACGATGACGGCCGCGCCGCGCTGGTCAAGAAAATGGCCTCGCTGCTCGAAGCCGAAGGCGCCGCGTTCGACGTCGCCGGCTATCGCGACGCGCCGCCGGGCCTGCGCATCTGGTGCGGCGCCACCGTCGACGCCGCCGATATCGAAGCGGTCGGCCCGTGGCTCGACTGGGCTTTCCACACGGCGCGCGCCGCCTGAAGCCCTGTTTCTCCGGCGCGGCGGCCAGATCCCCGCGCCGGCACATCCTTAGATTCAAGGATAAAAACCATGCCTAAAGTATTGATTTCCGACAAGATGGACCCGCGCGCCGCCGAGATTTTCCGCGAACGCGGCATCGAGGTGGACGAGATCACCGGCAAGACCAAGGACGAGCTGATCGCCATCATCGGCAACTATGACGGCCTCGCCATCCGCTCCGCGACCAAGGTGACGAAGGAGGTGCTGGACGCCGCGACCAACCTCAAGGTCGTCGGCCGCGCCGGCATCGGCGTCGACAATGTCGACATCCCCGCCGCCTCCGCCAAGGGCGTCGTGGTCATGAACACGCCGTTCGGCAACTCCATCACCACGGCAGAACATGCGATCGCCATGATGTTCGCTGCGGCCCGCCAGATTCCGGCGGCCAATGCCGACACGCAGGCCGGCAAATGGCCGAAGTCCGGCTATATGGGGATCGAGGTCTCGTTCAAGACGCTTGGCCTGATCGGGGCAGGGAATATCGGCTCCCGCGTGGCCGAGCGGGCCATCGGCCTCAAGATGCGTGTCGTCGCCTATGACCCGTTCCTGACGGAAGAACGCGCCATCGAGCTTGGCGTCGAGAAAGTGGAACTCGACGAGCTGCTGAAGCGCGCCGACGTGATCACACTGCACGTGCCGCTGACGGACCAGACCCGCAACATTCTCAGCCGCGAGAATCTCGCCAAGACCAAGAAGGGCGTGATCCTCGTCAACTGCGCCCGCGGTGGCCTGGTGGACGAAGAAGCCGTCGCCGACATGCTGGAAAGCGGACACCTTGCCGGTGCCGCCTTCGACGTGTTCGCCGTGGAGCCGGCCAAGGAAAATATCCTGTTCGGCAAGAAGAACTTCGTCGCGACGCCGCACCTTGGTGCGTCCACGAACGAAGCGCAGGAGAACGTTGCCCTTCAGGTGGCCGAACAGATGTCGGACTACCTCCTCTCGGGCGCCGTCACCAACGCGCTGAACATGCCCTCGATCACGGCCGAGGAAGCGCCGCGCATCAAGCCCTTCGCCGTGCTCGCGGAGAAGCTCGGCTCGTTCGCCGGCCAGATTTCGGACTTCGGCTATGAGGAAGTTGTCATCGAGTATGAGGGCGAGGTGGCCGACCTCAATCGCAAGCCGATGACCG
>CAZACH010000091.1:0-8119 GCA_964483275.1 uncultured Sphingomonadaceae bacterium
ATGCGCTGCAGCATGTTGGTGACTTCGCCGAGCGCGCCTTCCGCCGTCTGCGCCATCGAGATGCCGTCGCTGGCGTTGCGGATGGCAACGGCCAGACCACGGACCTGCGAGGTCATGCGGGTCGAGATGGCGAGGCCGGCGGCGTCGTCCTTGGCGCTGTTGATGCGCATGCCGGTCGACAGCCGCTCGACGGCGGTCTGAAGGCCGCTCTGGGCGACGCGCGAACCGTTCTGGGCGCGCAACGCCGAAATGTTGGTTCCAATGACAGTCATGAGTGATGTCTCCAGTCAGTTCCGGCGAACCCTTGTCTTCCGGGAAAGCCGGAATGCGTTTGCCGCCGAAAGTGAGAACGGCAGCGGGCGGCGGAGCTTAAATCGGGTCCAGCGATTTTTCCGCCGCTTCACGCGCGCACGGCACATGCGGAATCTTTTTTATGGGAGGGGCTTTTACGCCCGCGAACTTCGACCTTTGTTAACCATTGGAAGTGCATTCAAAGCCGGTCCGGGGGACGACAGCTTGGGGGCAGTTGGACAGCATGGTCAGCATTTTCTTCAGTGAAGCCGCAGCGCAGAAAAACATCGTTCTGATGTCATGGCTTCGCGGCCTGGGGCGCGACGTCAGGCAGGTGGATCAAGGCACGCCCGGCGCCGCCGACCGCTTCGTCGTGCTGGAAGGGGAGGCGCTGCCGGCGCCCCAGCGCACGCTGGTGCTGGGCAACGGCGAAACGCGAATCGCGATGCCCGCCGAAAACGGCAAGCCGGCCCGCCTGTCCTACGGGTCCGAAGACCTGATGTTCGGCCATGCCTTCGCCGCCGAGCTGCTGCGCGAGGCCGATGCGCCCGCCGCCGCCGATCCGCAGAGCCTCGCCCTCTATGCGCTTGCCGAGCGGGTCGCCGAAAGCGAAGTGACCGTGCTGATCAACGGCCCGACCGGCACCGGCAAGGAAGTGCTGTCCACCTTCATCCACAGCCGTTCCAAACGCCGCGACGGGCCGTTCATCGCGGTCAACTGCGCGGCCTTGCCCGAAACCATGCTGGAGGCCCTGCTGTTCGGCCACCAGAAGGGCGCCTTCACCGGCGCCGCCGGGGCCGCGCAGGGCTTCTTCCGCGCCGCCGACGGCGGCACCCTGCTGCTCGACGAGATCGCGGAGCTGCCGCTGGCGCTTCAGGCCAAGCTGCTGCGCGCCCTGCAGGAGCGCGAGATCACGCCGATCGGCGCAACCGAGGCGGTGCCGGTCGACGTCCGCGTCATCGCCTGCGCCAACCGCGACCTGCGCGCCGAAGTCGCCAACGGCAATTTCCGCGCCGACCTTTACTACCGCCTCAACGTCTTCCCGCTGGAGACGACCCCGCTCGCCGCCCGCCGGCAGGATGTCGCGGCGCTGGTCGCCACGCTGCTGCTGCGCCACAGCGGCGCGCGCACCGTGCCGTGGCCGACGCTCGATGCGCTCGACGCCATCCTGTCGCATGACTGGCCGGGCAATGTCCGCGAGCTGGAGAATGTCCTGCAACGCGCGCTGCTGCTGGCGCCCGGCGACCGCATCGAGCACGCCCATCTGATCTTCGACCGCCCGATCCATTCCGCGTCGCGCGCCGAGCCGGAGGCGCGGGACGAGGCGCCGACGACGCTCAGCAACATCGTCCGCCTGTCCAGCCATCAGGCGATCCTCGAGACGCTGGCGGCGTGCGGCGGCAGCCGCATCGAGACCGCGCGGCGGCTGGGCATCAGCGAGCGCACGCTGCGCTACCGCCTCGCCGCGATCCGCGAGAAGCAGGCTCAAACCCTGAAGGCCGTGAACGCATGACCGCGATCGACCCCGCCGCGCGCGGCATATTGGAGCTGCGCGCCCAGATATTGGAACGCAACGCCGCGCTCAACCGCGCGGCCAACGGCGTTCCGGCCGCACCCGCCGGCGGCGGCGATGCCGGCACGCCGGCGACCAGCTTCACCAGCCGCCTCGAAAGCGTCCTCAAGGATGTCAATCAGGCGCAGGGCGCCTCGCGCGCCGCCAGCGAAGCCTATGAGCGCGGCGAGACCGTGGACGTCGCGCAGGTGATGCTTGCGCGCCAGACCGCCTCGATCGGGTTCGAAGCGACCCTGCAGGTAAGGAACAAGCTCTTGTCCGCCTATAAAGACATTATGAGCATGCCGGTCTAAGCCATGGCAGACGCGATCCCCACCGTGGCGCAGGCCGAGATCCTGACGCCTTCCGCCCCCAACCCCTTCCAGTCGGGCCGCCAGAAGCTGGAGCCGATGCTCGGTTCGCTCAGCGGCATCCTGTCGCAGCCGGCGGTACGCAAGAGCATCCCGCTGCTGATCGGCATGGCGATGATCGGCGCGGTTTTCCTCGCCTGGTCGATGGTCAGCACGCCCAATCAGCGCACCCTGTTCCAGGGCCTGGAGGACGGCGACAAAGCCGCGATCTCCGAAGCGCTGGGCCAGGCCGGCATCAGGAACCGCATCGACAACCAGACCGGCACGCTCACCGTCGGCGAGGATGATTATTACCGCGCCCGCATGCTGCTGGCGTCGCAGAACCTGCCCAAGGCCGCCCCCGGCGGCTATGCGCTGCTCGACCAGCTGCCGCTCGGCGTCAGCCGCGCGGTCGAGGGCGAGCGGCTGAAGCAGGCGCGCGAGACGGAACTCAGCCGCTCGATCGCCGAACTGGATGCCGTCGTGCAGGCGCGCGTCCATCTCGCCGTGCCCGAAGCCTCGGTGTTCGTGCGCGACGCCGCCGCGCCCTCAGCCTCGGTGGTCATCAAGCTGGCCACCGGGCGCTCGCTGTCCGACGCGCAGGTCAAGTCGATCGTCAATCTGGTCGCCTCGTCCGTGCCCGGCCTCAAGCCGCAGGCGGTGACGGTGGTCGATCAGGCCGGCGACCTGCTGACGCGCACCGATTCCGATCCGCTGCTCGCCGCCAGCGAGCAGCGCATCGCCTTCCAGCGCAAGATCGAATCCAAATATCGCGAGCAGCTCTCGCAGCTCCTCACCCCGCTCGTCGGCGCCGATGGCTTCACCGCAGAGGTTCAGGCAGACGTCGATCTCGACGAGAGCCAAGCGACGCGGGAAGTCTATGACAAGGACGGCACGGCGCTGCGTTCCGAACAGGGTTCGTGGACCGGCAATCAGGCGGATTCGGCCGTGCCGCAGGGCATCCCCGGCGCGCTGTCCAACACGCCGCCGCCGGCCACGCAGGTCAGCGCCGCGCCGGATCAGACCGTGACGCCGACGCCACCCGAATCCGGCACGCCCCCGGCCGCCGCCGCTGCCGGCGCCAACAGCAAGACGTCCGAGAATTATGCCCGCAATTTCGAGGTCGGCCGCCAGATCTCGGTGACGCGCGCCGCCCCCGGCGAGGTCAAGCGCCTGTCGGTCGCGGTCGTGCTGCGCGACGCGGCGGGTGCCAAGAAGCGCACCGCCGCCGAGCTTGAACAGCTTACCAATGTGGTTCGTGCAGCTGTCGGCTTCCAGGCCGAGCGCGGCGATCAGGTGACGATCATCTCGCGCGAGTTCAACGGCGCCTCGGCGCTCGATGCCGACATGCCGTGGTATGAGCAGCCGTGGGTCGCGATGGTGGCGCGCAACCTCGCCGCCGTTGCCGTCGCCGCCCTGCTGATCTTCGGCGCGCTGCGTCCGCTGGCGCGCGGCTTCATGCGCCGCCGCGACGCCAAACAGGAGGCGGAGGCCAAGGCGGCGCTCGCCGGCCTGCTCGGCAGCCCCGGTAGTGAAGCCACGCCCGGTTCCGCACACCCCTCGACGCCGGTCAGCATCGACATGCTCGACAGCGCCCGCAGCTATGACGACCGCGTCCAGCTCGTCCGCGCCTTCACCCGTGACAATCCCGCTCGCGCCGCGCTCGCCATCCGCGACATGATGCGCGCCGACAAGGTCGAACGATAATGGGCATGCAGATCACCGGCGTCGAGCGCGCCGCCGTCCTGATGATGCTGGTCGGCGAGGAGGAAGCCGCCGCCATCCTCCAGAAGCTCGACCCCGAGGAGGTGCAGGACCTCGGCCGCGCCATGTTCGCCGTGGCGGATGTGGGCGAGAGCGAGGTGATGGACGTGCTCGGCGATTTCGTCGACCGCGCCAAGGCCCGCACCGGCATCGGTTTCGACCCCAAGCCGCAGATCGAGACGATGATGACCCGCGCGCTCGGCACCGCCCGCGCCGACAGCGTGCTGTCGCGCATCATGCCGCGCGAGGAAGCCTGCGATATCGAGCCGCTGGGCTGGATGGACGCCAACGACATCGCCCGGATCATCACCAGCGAGCATCCGCAGATCGGCACCGTGCTGATCGCCAATCTCGACCCCGCGCTGGCCGGGCAGGTGCTGCAATTGCTGCCCGAGCCGGCGCAGGCCGACCTGATGCACCGGCTGGCCAAGCTCGGCCCGGTCTCGCCCGACGCGATCGAGACGCTGAAGACCGTGCTGTCGCGCTATCAGACCAGCCGCCGCGCGGCGTCGCCGCTGGAGCTTGGCGGCACCAAGGAAGCCGCCGCGATCATCAACAACAGCAACAAGGCGACCGAGCAGCGCGTCATCGCCCGCCTGACCAAGCTGGACAAGGAACTGGCTCGCGCCATCGAGGAGCAGATGTTCGTCTTCGAGAATCTGCTAGCGCTCGACGACAAGACGCTGGGCACGCTGCTGCGCAGTGTCGAGGCCGACATCCTCACCGTCGCGCTCAAGGGGCTGGACGAGGCCGGGCGCAGCAAGTTCCTGGGCTGCATGTCGAGCCGCGCCGCCGACGGCATCCGCGACGAGATGGAGGCGCGCGGGCCGATGAAGATGGCCGACGTGCTGGACGCGCAGAAGGCCATCCTCATCATCGCCCGCAACCTCGCCAAGGCGGGCACGATAAATCTTGGTGGCAAGGACGACGATTATGTCTAGGCCGTGGCCTGTGGAAGCATTCGTACTGGACGCCGGCGCGCTCGGCCGCAGCATGAGCAATCTGAAGGCCGGCGGCTTCGAATCGCGTGCCGGCCACGATGCGCCGCGCCCCGCCTTCATGCCCGGCCTGATGCCGCAGGCCAACGACGTGGCCCACCCCGAGCCGGTCGAGCCGCCCGCGCCGGTGTTCGTGGCGGAGGAGGCGCCGGCCGAGACCACCGAAAGCCTGCTCGCCACCGCCCGCGCCGAAAGCTTCGCGGAAGGCTTTGCCGCCGGCGAGCGCATTGCCGGCGAATCGCTCGCCGAGGACAAGTCGGCGGTCGCCGCGATGCTGACCGCGCTCAAGGAGGGCGGCGCGCCCGACCGCGAGGCGCTGGCCCATCTGCTGCACAGGACGGTGACGACGATCGTCGCCCGCCTGATCGGCGATCATGGCGTGCCGGCCGAGGTCATGGCCGATCGCATCGGCGCGGCCGCGGAGATGCTGGGCGACGCGACCGAGCCGGCCTCCGTCCGCCTCAACCCCAACGATATTGCAATGCTGGCCCCGCTGCTGGGTGAGACGGTCTCGACCATCGCCGACCCCGCCATGGCGCGCGGCGCCTATCGGCTGGAGACGCGCAGCACCCTGATCGAGGACGGGCCGGACCACTGGATCGCCCAGCTCGACACCGCCTTCGAACGCCTGCCCCTGCCCCGGACCGCCTGATGCCCGCCGGCTTCGCTGAGGCCGTCCTGCGGGACATGGAGGGCTGCGACTTCACGCCAAAGCCCGTGGTACGCGGCCGCCTCGCCGCCTTCGACGGCCTGCTGATGGAAGCGGTCGGACTGGTCGTGCCGGTCGGCACGGTCTGTACGGTCGACGCGCCCGGCGGCGCGATCGAGGCGGAGGTCATCGGCTTTCGCGCCGACCGCACGCTCATGATGAACCTTGGCGGCGCGGCGGCCTTGCTGCCCGGCGCCGCCGTGACCCCCAGCGGTTCGCCCGGCAGCGCGGAAGTCGGCGCGGCACTGCTCGGCCGCGTCGTCGACGGCGCCGGCAAGCCGATCGACGACCTTGGCCCGATTCGCGGCGCGCAGAGCTGGCCGCTCGCCGGCAAGATCCAGAACCCGCTCGATCGCGGCCGCGTGCTGAAGCCGCTCGATGTCGGCGTGCGCGCCATCAACGGGCTGCTCACCGTGGGGCAGGGCCAGCGCATCGGCATCATGGCCGGCTCCGGCGTCGGCAAGTCGGTGCTGCTCGGCATGATCGTCCGCGCCGTCGATGCCGATGTCGTGGTCATCGGCCTGATCGGCGAGCGCAGCCGCGAGGTCACCGACTTCCTCGAAACCAAGATCGCCGGCGACGCCCGCGCCCGTTCCGTGGTGGTCGCGGTGCCCGCCAACCACTCCCCCATCCTGCGCATTCGCGGCGCCATGCGCGCCACCGCCATCGCCGAGGCGTTCCGGGCAGAGGGCAAGCGCGTCCTGCTCATCATGGACAGCCTGACCCGCGTCGCCCATGCCGGGCGCGAGATCGGGCTGGCGCTCGGCGAGCCGGCAAGCGCGCGCGGCTATCCGCCGTCCGCCATCGCCATACTGCCCAATCTGATCGAGCGCGCCGGTTCCGACGTGCAGAGCGGCGGGTCGATCACCGCCATCTATACCGTGCTGGCCGACGGCGACGACGGCGCCGACCCGGTGGTCGACAGCGCCCGCGCCATCCTTGACGGCCATATCGTGCTGTCGCGGCAGTTGGCCGAGCGCGGCGTCTATCCGGCCATCGACCTTGGCCCCTCGGTCAGCCGCGTGATGACCGACATCATCGCGCCCGAGCATGCCCGCGCCGCCCGCGTCATGCGCCGCCACCTCGCCACCTACGAGGAAAATCGCGACCTGATCCTGATGGGCGCCTATCGCGCCGGCACCGATGCGATGCTGGACGAGGCGATCGTCAACCACCCCGCGATCCTCGACTATATCCGCCAGGATTCGGATGCCCGCGTCTCGCTCGACCAGTCGGTGGGCGCGCTGACCAGCCTGTTCGGCGATGGCGCCCCGGCGTAGCGAGAAGCGGCTGGACCGCCTGCTGCGCGTCCGCGCGCTGCAGCTCGACATGAAGCGCGCGGAGGAGATCGCCGCCGCCGAGCGCGTCGACACCGTCACCGAGCTTGCCCGCCGCATCGACCGGCTGGCCTTCGAGGCGCAGCCACGCGCCGGCCTGTCGAGCGGCCTGTCGCTTGCCGCCACCGCCCATTATCGCGACCGCCTCGCCGGCTCGCAGGCCGAGGCCAATCGCCGCGCCCGCGTCGCCGAGGAAATGCTGGAGACGGCACGCAAGGCCACCCTGTCGGCGGGCCGCGACCATGGCGCGATCGAAAAGCTCCGCGACCGCGCGCGCGGCCTCAAGGCGCAGGACGAGATGCGCAAGGCCAGCGACGCGCCCACCCCGAGACGACCTTGGCACGACCCTTGCTCTGACTGAGGCGAGACATCGTCACCAGCATGAAGGGCAGCGCGTGGACTTTCCCGCACTTTCGACCGACCTGATCGCCACGCCCCCGAAAATGGCGGATTTGCCCGCGCCCGCGCCGGTGGGCGAGGAGGCGATCGCCTTCCACGCGCTGCTGAGCGCGGTCAAGCAAGGCTTCGCGCAGTTGATCCCGCCGGAAGAGGCGGCGGCAAGCGGCAAGGATTTGCCGGCCACCCGGCAAGCAAAGGCCGAGGAGGATGCCGGGGACGATGCGCCGCTCGAAGCCGGAATCGGCGACGGCACGACCGGCGATGCGGATGAGGAAGCGTCGATCTGGCTGCCCCCCTCGGCGATGGCGGTCGAGGCCATGCCGCCGAAGCCAGCCGTTGCCACGGCACCGCCGCCGGTCGATGGCGATGCGCCGAGAGCCGATCAAGCCGCCGATGCAGATCAGCCGGTGAGGGCGATGCATGAAGGCGGCCGCGCGCGCCGCCATGACGCCGACATCCGCCCGGCGGTGGCCGACAGGACCGCCACCGCGATCGCGGCGCCCATCGCCCCTGCGCATGCAACGGAAACCCCGGATGCCGTGATAGCCGCGCCGATCGTGGCGGCACCGGCCGGCCGCACGCGCGCATCCGAGCGGATGGCAGGGACGACGACGGCAGAGCCAGCGCCGGTCGCGGGCGATCCAACCGAAACAACCGTCGAGACCGTCGACGATGTTGCGCCAGCGGTACGCACCGCCGCCGCCCGCGCCGCGTTCGAA
>CAZACH010000092.1:0-8070 GCA_964483275.1 uncultured Sphingomonadaceae bacterium
CCGCGGGGCCGGCATCAAGCCGCTGCTGCTCGACACCCTGCGCGCCGCCGCACGCCGCAGCCGCGAACTGGCGGACGCGGCGCGCACCTGAGATCCCCTATAGCTGGCGCAGCGCGCGGGCGGGCCGGATCGACATCAGCGGGATAGAGCCGGCAAGGCCGATCCCCAGCGTCAGCGCCGCGCCCGCCGCCAGCGTGCCGAGCACCACGGTCCAGTCGGGCGCCCAGCCGAAGTCGAAGACGCCGACGACGACATACCATGCCGCCAGCGTCCCCAAAGCCAGCGATACCAGCGCCAGCACCGCCGCGAGCAGGGCATATTCCAGCGCCTGCGCGCCCAGAATCTGCCACCGCGTCGCGCCCAGCGTCTTCATGATGACGCTGTCATAGCCGCGCGCCTGCCGTGACGCGGCGATCGCGCCGATCAGCACGGCGATGCCGGCGAGGATGGCGACCGACGCGGCGGTGACGATGGCGGTCGACATCTGCCGCAGCAGGCCGCTGATCTGGCCGACGACCTCGCCGACCGCGATGATCGAGACGGAGGGGAAGGCCGCGAGCACGGCGCGGGATACGGCCGTTTCCCGCGCCGCATCCATGCTGATCGTCGCCGCGACCGTGTGCGGCGCCGCCGCCAGCGTGGCGGGCGGGAAGACGAGGATGTAATTGAAGCCCATCGTGTCCCAGTTGACCTTGCGCAGCGAGGCGATGCGCGCCTCGATCTCCCGGCCGAGCACGCTGACGGTCAGGCTGTCGCCGACGCCGATGTCCATGGTTTTTGCCGCCGCCTCGTCCAGCGAAACCAGGGGCGGGCCGCGATAATCGGCGGGCCACCATTGGCCGGCGGTGAGGTCGCTGCCTTCGGGCAGGGTCGCGCTGTAGGTGACGCCGCGCTCGCCGCGCAGGAACCATGCGCCGTCGGGCAGTTTTTCGAGGTCGGCGACCCGTTGCCCGCCATAGGCGACGATGCGGCCGCGCAGCGCGGGCACGATGTTCAGCTCCGCGCCCGGCGCCTGGCTGTCGACGACGGTGCGGAAGCGCGCTTCCTGGTCGGAGGGGATGTCGAGCACGAACTGGTTGGGCGCCGTCCTGGGCACCGTGCGGCTGATTTCGGCATCGAGGCTGGTCTGGATGCCGGCCAAGGTGACGAACAGCGTCAGGGCGAGGCCGAGCGCGATGACCAGTGCCGGGGTCTGCGCGCCCGGCCGATGCAGGTTGCCGATCGCCAGCCGCCACAGTGGCGTACGTGCGCGGGGCAGGCGCGCCGCCAGCCGCCGAATGCTCCAGCCGATGCCGAGCAGGAGCAACAGCACCGCCCCCGTCGCACCGAGCACCGCCGCCGCGAACAGCGGATCGCGCGCCGTGCCGACCGCGAGTGCGACCAGCGCCACGGCCGCGCCAGCGACCGGCAGCCAGCTTCGCCATGCCGTGCGCCGGCGCTGCTCGACCGTTGCCCGGAACAGGGCGGCGGCCGGCTCCGCTTTCGCCCGCGCCAGCGGCGGCAGCGTGAAGATCGCGGCGATCAGCAGGCCATAGACCGCGCTGGTCACCAGCGGCAGCGGGTGGAGGCGAAAGCCGGGCCGCACCGGCAGCACGTCGCCGGCCAACGTCACCAGCAGCGGCGGCAACAGCGCGCCGATCAGCAGCCCGCAGCTGATCGCCAGCCCGGCCACCGCGCCGATCTGCAACCGATAGATGCGGGCGATGTCGGCCGATCCCGCGCCCAATATCTTAAGGACGGCGAGGTCGTTGCGCTTGCGGGTGAGATAGGACGACACGCCGTTGCTGATGCCGATGCCGGCGATGATCAGCGCGGTCAGGCCGATCAGGGAGAGGAACTGCCCCATCCGCTCGAAAAAGCGGTTGGCGCCGGGCGCCGCGCGGTCGCGATCCTTGATCTCCCACCCGGCCGATGGAAAGCGCGTCTCGATCGCTTCGCGCACGGTTCGGGCGTCGGTATCGGCGGGCAGGCGGATGCGATATTTGCTCTCATAGAGGCTGCCCGGCAGCAGCAGGCCCGTGCGCCGCAGCCCGTCGAGCGAGACGAGCGCAACGGGGCCGAGCGTGAAGCCTTCGCCGACACGATCCGGCTCGTCGGCGATGACGCCGCCGATCCGGTAGGCGGCATCGCCATAATGTATCGTCTCGCCCACCGAGAGGTCGAGCCGCTCGGCCAGCGCGGCGTCGATCAATATCTCCTCCGCCCCCAATTCCCGGTCGAGTGGGCCGGTGCGCAGGGCGAGCGTGCCATAGAGGGGATAGCGGGCGTCGACGCCCTTCAATTCGGTGAGGATGGCGTCCGGCCCGCCTGTCTCGCCCGCCGAGGCGCGTCGCGCCATCGCGCGCATGCGGATGGTTTCGCTCATCGTGCCGTAACCGGCCAGCGCGGCTTTTTCGGCGGGGCTGGCCTCGCGCTGCATCATCGCCACCTCGATGTCGCCACCGAGCAGGGTCTGCCCGCGCGCGGCGAGTTCTCCGGTGATCGCCGCCGTCAGGCTGCCGATCGCCGCCAGCGTCGCGACGCCGAGGACGAGGCAGATGAACAGCAGGCGCAGGCCGCGAAAGCCGGTGTGGAGATCCCTGCGCGCGATCGACCAGCTTGCCGCCCAGCCGAGCGGCTTCACCGCGCCTGCTCCGGCAGGATCAGGCCGTCGCGCATCTCGACGATGCGATCGCAGCGTTGGGCGAGGGCAGGGTCGTGGGTGATGATGACGAGCGTCGCCTTGCTCGCCGCCTGACGCGCGAACAGCAGGTCGATGATCGCGTTGCCGGTGGCGGCGTCGAGATTGCCGGTCGGCTCGTCGGCGAAGATGATGCCCGGCGCCGGCGCGACCGCGCGGGCGATGGCGACCCGCTGTTGCTCGCCGCCCGAAAGCTGGGCCGGATAATGGTGCAGGCGATGGCCGAGGCCGACCGCCTCCAGTTCCGCCCCGGCGCGGCCGAAGGCGTCGTCGGCCCGCGCCAGCTCCAGCGGCACCGCGACATTCTCCAGCGCCGTCATCGTCGGCAGCAGATGGAAGGATTGCAGGACGATGCCGATGCGGCCGCGTCGGGCACGGGCCAGCGCATCCTCGTCCAGCGCGCCGAAATCCACCCCTGCCACCGACACGTCGCCGCCGCTTGCGCGCTCCAGCCCGGACAATATCGCCATCAGGGTGGATTTCCCCGAGCCGGAAGCCCCCAGGATCGCGAGGCTTTCGCCCTGCATGATGTCGAGATCGACGCCCTTCAGCACCTGCACAGGCGCCGTCGCCGCTCCCAGCGAAAGCGTGACATTGCGGGCCTGAATGGCGATAGGGGAGGAACCGGCGGAGCCGTGCATGCGGGAGGTGCTTCCTTGACGGGCAGATTGATCAACTATGCGGCAATGCTGTTGATTGTCCAATCACTTGCCGCCTGTTCCGGCCCGTCCGACGCGCCGCAGGCGGCGGAGACGCGGAACACCGCCTCGGCCGACCCGGTCGCGGCGGCGCAGGCGAGCGAGGGTGCGCGGCTGGTGCTGGCCTTCGGCGACAGTCTCTATGCCGGCTATGGCGTCGACCAGGCGGACGGCTTCGCGCCGGCGCTCGAACGGGCGTTGAAGGCGCGGGGCATCGAGGCGCGGGTGCATAATGCCGGCGTCTCGGGCGACACGTCGGCGGCGGGTCGGCAGCGGCTCGCCTTCACGCTGGACGGGCTGGACCGGCCGCCCGACCTCGTCATCCTCGGCCTCGGCGGCAACGACATGCTGCGCGGGCTCGACCCCACGGACACGCGCGCCAATCTTGAGGCGATCCTCACCGAATTGCAGGATCGTCACATCGACGTGATGCTCACCGGCATGCTGGCGGCGCCCAATATGGGGCGGGACTATGTGACGTCCTTCAACGCCATTTATCCGGCGCTGGCCCGCAAGTTCGATGCGCCGCTCTACCCCTTCTTCCTCGACGGGGTGGTCGGCCATGCGGAACTGATGCTGCCGGACGGCATCCACCCCAATGCGCGGGGCATCGAGGCGATCGTCGCGAAGGTGACACCTCTCGTCCAGGCCGAGCTGGACGACTGACGGCTTCCCGTCAGTCCGCCACGCCCGCGGCGGGCGGGTCGCTGGCCGGGAAGGACTCGTCGGAAGCCTCGTCCGCCGATGACCAGGGCCGGCCAGTCTCGCTCCGCATGCCTTCCGGCCCGGCGGAGCGCACGGCGCCTTCGCCCTCGCGCACGGCGACGCCCGCACCCGGCGCGCGTTCGCCGTTCTGTCCGCCACATTTGCGGAACAGCGTCGCCGCCACACCCGCGCCGAGCGCGGTCAGGCCAGTGAGGGCAAGCAGATTTCTGGATGATTTCTTCATTTCATGCCTTCTTGTCGCGCGCAGTTTGCTCCGGTTAGTCAATCCCGCAGACGGGCCGATGTTCCGGCCGCTCGTCGCGCTTTGGGGTCTGTCCGTTTCAAGTGGAAGCGGCACCGGCCCGCACCCCCACCCGGCCACCCATCAAGGGGACACTGTGGGTGGCCGGGTGGGGGTGCGGGCCGGTGCCGGCCGCGCCGTCGCGCTTAATTGTCGACCAGCTTCATCAGGCGGCGCGAGATCGGGGCGAGCACCTGCCCCAGTTCGTGGCCGCGCTTCATCACCTGCCCGCCCTCGCCGACCAGCGCCCACATGCCCTGGCGCTGGCGCAGGGCGGGGCACTTCTCGATGCGATATTCGGGCCGCTCGGCGGCGCGGCGAAAGGCCGAGAAGATCGCCTTGTCCCGGCCCATCGCGATTCCGTAATCCTTCCAGTGGCCGGCGGCGACCATGCGGCCGTACAGGTCAAGGATGCGGGTCAGCTCGGCGCGGTCGAAGCAGATTTGTCCGGGCTGTCCGCCAGCGGGCATTTCCATGGTCAGGCGCGGTGGCGCTCGTCATGGTCGCGCTCGGCGATCAGTTCGGCAATGCGGTTGCGCAGCTGCTCGACCTCGCATTTGAGCAGTTCCAGCTTCTGGTTCTGCGGATCGTACAGCTTCTCGCAGGGGGTGCCATAGGGCACGAAATCGCGCGCGACGGTAGAGGCGTCGACCAGCGTCGGGCGGGCCGGGATGCCGATCATCACCGCGCCCGCCGGCACGTCCTTGGTGACCACGGCGTTCGCGCCGATGCGCGCGCGCGGCTCGACCGCGATCGGTCCCAGCACCTGCGCGCCGGAGCCGATGATGACCTCATCGCGGATGGTCGGGTGGCGCTTGCCGGGGACGCCGTTGGCCGGGTCCGTCCCGCCGAGCGTCACGGACTGATAGATGGTGACGTCGTCGCCGATCTCGGCGGTTTCGCCGATCACCGTGAAGCCATGGTCGATGAACAGGCGCTGCCCGATGCGGGCGCCGGGATGGATGTCGATGGCGGTCAGGGCGCGCGCGACATGGTTCACCAGCCGCGCCAGGAAGAACAGGTCGCCGCGATAGAGCCAATGCGCGAGCCGGTGGAACAGCACGGCATGGACGCCGGGATAAAGCAGTATCTCCCACCGCGACCGCGCCGCCGGGTCGCGGCGTTTGATGGAATCGAGATAATCGACCAGTCGGTCCAGCATTTGGACGCCCCTTATGCTTGCTGACAGGGGATTTAGGGTGCCGGGCCGGTCTAGGGAAGAGGGAAGCGCCGCCCCCATGGCGCGCGCTTCCCGTTTTCACGACTTAGACGGCGGTTGCGTGGACCTTGGCGACCGCCGCGAGGACCGCCGCGATGCGGACCGAAGTCTGGATGATCTCGCTCGACACCTGATGCTGGCGCAGCACCTTTTCGTGGCTGTCGATGCACATGCCGCAGCCGTTCATGGCGCTGACGGCGAGGCTGAACAGCTCGAAATCGGCCTTGTCGATGCCCGGCGAGCCGATGACGTTCATCCGCAGCTTGGCGGGCAGCTGGCCATATTCCTTGTTCGAGGCAAGGTGGACGAAGCGGTAATAGACGTTGTTCATGCCCATGATTGCGGCGGCGGCGCGGGCGGCATTGGCCGCTTCGGGCGACAATTTGTCGGCGACCTCGGCTTCGGCCGCCTCGACGAGCGGGCGATAGCCGGTGCCATGGGCGCATGCGAGCAAGAGGCCGTATTTGCGCTGGTCGCCCAGTTGCTGGTCGCCGAGCAGCGAGCCGACGTTGAGGCGCAGGTCCTTCGCGTAATCGGGCAGCGCGTCGGAAAATTCTTTCAGTGACATGATGCTCTCCTGTTCGGGATCAATGAAAAGGGCGCGGCAGGCAATATGCCCTGCCGCGCCCCGGTGAGCCAAGCGGCCGAGGGGGATTAAGCCGCGGGCTTCAACACCTCTTCACCCTGCTGCCAGTTGCAGGGGCACAGTTCGTCGGTCTGCAGCGCGTCGAGCACGCGGATGGCTTCCGCCGGGTTGCGGCCCTGGTTGAGGCCGTTGACCGTGACGTGCTGGATCACATTGTGCGGATCGACGATGAAGGTGGCGCGAAGCGCGACGCCGGCGTCCTCGTGGACGATGCCGAGCGCGTCGGCGAGGGCCTTCTTGTTGTCCGCGATCCACGGGAAGTTGCAATTGGCAAGGCGCTCGTCGGACTTGCGCCATGCGAAGTGCACGAAATCGGTGTCGGTCGAGGCGCCGATGAGCACCGCGTCACGATCGGCGAAGTCCTTCTGGAGGTCGCCATAGCCGATGATCTCGGTCGGGCAGATGAAGGTGAAGTCCTTCGGCCAGAAGAACACGACCTTCCACTTGCCGCCGGTGTCGCCGGTGTCGAACGTCTCGCCATTCGGCAGGGCGTCGACGCCCTGCTGCACCGGGAGGATCATTTCAGGAAATTTGTCGCCAACAGTCAGCATCGTTGTTCTCCAGCTTGGGTTGAGGGTTGGGAGGTGATCGGGTTGGCCCCCTTTATGCCGGGCTGGCTTAAAACGATCAAATGAATTATATTTCTCGTACTGATCGACTGAGGCTATGAATGATTCTCCCCACGCTGAAGCAGCTTTCCTATCTTATCGCGCTCCACGACCATGGCCATTTCGGCCGTGCGGCGGCGGCCTGTTTCGTCACGCAATCGACGCTTTCGGCGGGTTTGCGGGAATTGGAGACGCTGCTCGACGTGCATCTCGTCGAACGGACGCGGCGGGTGGTGCGCTTCACGCCGCAGGGCGAGCGGCTGGTCGCCAAGGCCCGTCGCGTGCTTCGCGAGGCGGAGGAGCTTGCGGCGATGGCGCGCGCCGCCGGCAAGCCGCTGGCCGGTGAGCTGCGGCTGGGTGTCATCCCGACGATCGCGCCCTTCATGCTGCCCCGCGTCCTGCCGCGCCTGCGGGAGGCATGGCCCGACCTCAAGCTCTATCTGCGCGAGGAGACGACGCCGCAGGCCTGCGAGGCGCTGCATCGCGGCAAGCTGGACTGCGTGCTGCTGGCGCTGCCCTATGCCTGCGGTGACATCGAGTCGGTCGATCTGTTCGAGGACCCGCTCTATCTCGCCTTTCCCGAAGGCGAGCCGGCCGACCCGCCGCCCGCCATCCATCCCGACGCGATCCGCGAGGACAGGCTGCTGCTGCTCGAGGACGGCCACTGCCTCAAGGACCATGCGCTGGCCTCGTGCAACCGGCCGGAACTGAGCGCCAATGCCTCGATGCTTGGCACCTCGCTGCATACGCTGGTGCAGATGGTCGACAATGGCCTGGGCGTCACCATCGTCCCGGAAATGGCGCTGGAGGCCGGCATATTGAACGGCACCAATGTCGATGCGCGGCCGTTGAAGGCGGCGCGGGCAAGCCGCACCATTGCGCTGGTCTGGCGCAGCGCCAGCCCCCGCCAGAAGGAGTTCCAGCTGCTCGCCGAGGCGCTGACGCCGCCGGACGAGCGCGCAGTGGCCGCCGCTGCGCCCGACGCGGCAAAAAAGGGCTTCCAACTGGCGGGCGGGGAGGCGACACTCGCCCAGTAGCAACCACCGGGAGAGCCAGCATGGCCGCCATCGCGGAGATTCCGATCAAGACCATCGAGGGCGCCGACAGCAGCCTGTCGGATTATGCGGGCAAGGTCCTGCTGATCGTCAATGTCGCCTCGAAATGCGGGCTGACGCCGCAATATGAGGGGCTGGAAGGGCTGTATGAGCGGTTC
>CAZACH010000093.1:0-1999 GCA_964483275.1 uncultured Sphingomonadaceae bacterium
TTCGGCCGTAACGCATCCGGCGGCGTCATCTCGATCTACACCAAGGATCCGAGCCAGACGCCGGAACTCGAGGCGCGCTTCGGCTATGGCAATTACCAGACGATGGACGCCAAGCTGTACGCCAACCTGCCGATCACCGAGACGCTGGCGGCCAATTATTCGTTCAGCTACCATAATCAGGACGATGGCTGGGGCCGCAATCGGAAGCTCGTCGATCAGTTGGACACGTCGAAGGGCTATCAGCCGGGTGGCCATGATTACTGGAAGGGCCGCTCCCTGAGCATGCGCGGCAAGATCCTGTGGGAGCCGACCAGCACCACCGCGATCAAGCTGATCGGATATTATCAGAATTCCCATAGCCAGATCGGCATCTATTCGCGGCCGATGCGGGGCACGGTGGGCGGCACGCCCGACCCGGCGCACAATGGCGGCGCGTCGTTGGCGGTGATCCCTGGCGGCGCGCCCACCCCGTCGCAGGAACTGCCGCCGCTCGGCTTCTACGACGTGGCGCTCGGCACCGAACAATATGACGATTCGAAGGGCTATGGCTTCTCGGGGCGCATCGACCAGCAGCTGGGTGATTTCGCCGATCTGGTCAGCATCACCGCCTATCGCCACAATGACGAGCTTTATCACTCGTCGGGCAACTACTCGCCCTATGACTGGCTGGTCTATGACCTGAACATCGTCGACAAGCAGTTCTCGCAGGAGTTCCAGCTCAAGTCGCAGCCGGCCAGCCCGATCAACTGGATCATTGGTGCCTATTATCTGAACGCCGATGGCGGTTTCGACCCGACGGTCATCGCCGGGCCGGGCCAGGCCGGCAACGGCATCCAGGGCATCTACATCGCCGGCAAGCAGAAGGTGAAATCCTATGCCGGCTTCGGCCAGGTCACCGTGCCGCTGGGCGAGATGACCAATATCACCGGCGGCCTGCGCTACACGGTCGACAAGGTGCGCGGCAACGGCACCACCGACGTGGTGTTCTTCCCCGGTGTGCTCGGGCCTGATTCGGTCACGCTGCGGGCGCAGCAGTTCGACGCCAACAACGACTTCGGCAACCCGAACGGCATCAATATCGTCGACGGGACCAACCCGGACGCCAGCAAGAAGTTCAAGAAGTGGACCTACAAGGTCTCGGCGGACCACAAGTTCACCGACGACGTCATGGCCTATGCCACCTATAGCCGTGGCTATAAGGCCGGCACGTTCAACACGCTGCCGCTCGATACCAAGGCGCTCAATCCCGAAGTCGTCGACGCCTATGAGATCGGCCTCAAGAGCGAGTTCTTCGATCGGACGATCCGCCTCAACGCGGCGCTGTTCTGGAACGACCTGAGCAATCCGCAGATCCAGGCGCAGCGCGCGGGCCTCGTCTTCCTTGCCAATGCGAATTCCGCACGCACCAAGGGCGCCGAAGCCGATCTGACGGTCGCGGTGGCCGAAGGCCTCACCATGCGCCTTGCCGGCACCTACCTCGACGCCAAGTTCCGCGATTTCGGGGACGTCGACGGGGACGGTGCGGTCGATTGCGCCTCCTACCAATATTCGCAGATCGCGCCGGGCAATCTCGACCAGATCAATATCGACTGCTCGGGCAACCGCATGCCCTACGCTTCCAAGTGGAAGTTCAGCGGCGGTGTGAATTACGATCGCGACTTCGCGGGGGCCGGCCTTGCCAGCTTCAGCCTGACGGCGAACTGGGCCAGCCGGTTCAACTGGGACGCCGACAATCTGATCAAGGAACGGTCGCATTTCATCATGGACGGCTCGATCGGTTTCACGCCGGAGAAGGCTGAACACCTCACCTTGCGCTTCTGGATGAAGAACATCACCGGCGTGAAGTACAACATCAACTATTACGCACAGGCTTCGGGGTCGGCCTTCTCGGGCGCCCCCGGCGCGCCGCGCACCTACGGCGGCGAGCTGATCTTCAAGTTCTGAAGACCTGACAGACGTGGGGCGGCCGTGGATGAGTCCCGGCCGCCCCTTTTTTTAT
>CAZACH010000093.1:2099-7949 GCA_964483275.1 uncultured Sphingomonadaceae bacterium
CCGCTCAGGCGTTGCGCGCCACCAGCCCGCCATCGACCGGCAGGATGACGCCGGTGACATAGGATGCGGCGGGCAGGCAGAGGCTGAGCGTCATGTCCGCAACCTCCTCCGCCCGGCCATAGCGGCCAAGCGCGGTGCGGCGCCGGGCGAAGGTGTTGCGGTCGTCCTCCGCGATCTTCTTCGTGATCTCGGTGAGGATCGGGCCGGGGCATATGCAATTGACGGTGATCGCGTCGGGGCCGAGTTCCACCGCCAACGTCCGGGTCATGCCGACGACGCCGGCCTTCGCGGCCGCATAGGCGCTATTATATTTTGTGCCGCCAAGCGCCTCGGTCGAGGCGATGTTGACGATCCGCGCCGCGTCCGAACGCCGCAGCAGGGGCAGCGCCGCCCGCACCGTCCGCTGTTGCGCGGTGAGATGGAGTGCGATCAGCCGGTCCCAATTCGCCTCATAGCCGTCATCGTCGATCGGCATGCGGCCGGCGACGCCGGCATTGTTGACCAGGATGTCGAGCCGCCCCAGTTCCTGCTCGACGCGCGCGAATGTCGCGCGGATCGCCGCCGCGTCCGTGACGTCCAGATGCCAGCCGACCGCCGTGCCGCCCGCCGCCGCGATCGCCGCCGCCACTGTCGCGGCGGCGTCCGCATCGACATCGGTGACGATCACCGTGGCGCCATCGGCCGCGAACACCTCCGCCGTCGCGCGGCCCATGCCGTTGCCCGCGCCGGTGATCAGCGCGACGCGCCCCGACACCGAACGCTGTTCCCGTGACGATTGCTGCGCCATCATATCCTCCCCCGCTGCCGATCCCCGGATCAGTGGCTTCGACGTCTAGCATATGGTGCGCGAGCGTCCTATCCCGGTCGCCGGCAATAAGGAGGAAGGCATGTCTGACACGGACTGGAACAGCAACCTTGGCGAAGGGTTCGGCTCGCACGTCCCGGCTGACGAATATTTCCACGGCACCGGGGAGCCGGTCGATTCGCTGACCGAGACCTGGTACTGGAACTTCCACGTCCCCGAGGCGGCGATCAACTGCTTCGCCTATTGCTGGGTGCACCCGACGCTGAAGGTCGTCAGTTCGGGCCTGATGATCTTCCAGGGCATCAAGACGCATCATCTCCAGTGCGAGCTGTTCGACTATTTCGACTATATGTCGTCCTCGATCGTCGGCGACGGCAGCGACATCCGCCTGCCCAACGGCATGCGCGTGCAGGCGCTGAAGCCGCTCGAACATGTCCGCCTGACCTATGAGGACCCGGTCCGCCAGACTCGCGTCGATGTCGAGCTGAAGGCAGTCGGCGTGCCGATCATGCGCGCCAACAACAAGCATTTCGAGCAGGTCATGCACGCGACCGGCTCCCTCACGCTACGCGGCAAGGACTATGCGGTCGACTGCTACCCGGTGCGCGACCGCAGCTGGGCCGAGCCGCGCCCGGAAAACCACAATCCCGCGCCGCCCTATACCTGGGTGACGGGCACCTTCGGCCCGGATTTCGCCTTCAACGTCGGCTCGCACGACGACCCCGAGCGCAACCCCGACTGGGCGGACGTGATGGCGGTGCCCAAGCGCATCTTCAACGACGGCTGGGTCGTGGTGAAGGGCGAGCAGCGCCGCGTCGTCAAGGCCTCCAAGATCACGGAGCGGACCACGCTGACGCAGGCGCCGATCGTCCACCGCTACAGCTTCGAGGACGACAAGGGCGACCGCTATGAGATGACCGGCCGCCTGATCGCCCAGATGCTGTGGGGTGGATGGTCGAACTCGCTGTGCCATGTCGGCCTGGTCGAATGGGACTGGGATGGCCGCAAGGGCTATGGCGAGAGCCAGGAAGTCCAGTGGAACGATTATTGCTGGCTGATGAGCCAGAAGAACGGCTGAGCCGGCGGGGAGGGCGGCTCCGCCCTCCCCCTGTCATTCGCCAAAAGAAACCAGGAGAGAAGCGTGAGCGAAGACCTGAAGATCGACACAGCCGAATTGCGCGCCGTCATGGACAAATCGGCGCTGCGGGACATCGCCATGCGCTATGCGCGCGCCATCGACCGACGCGACCGGGAACTGCTGATCAGCTGCTATCATGACGACGCCATCGACCATCATGGCACGCTGTTCCGCGACGGCCCGGTCGCCTATGCCGACTGGCAGCCGGAAATCATGGCGCCGTTCGCGGTGACCGCCCATTATATCCTCAACACCGACTATCGGCTGGATGGCGACAAGGCGGAAGGCGAGCTTTATTTCATCGCCTATCACCGGCTGTCGGAAGGTAAGGAAGCGATCGTCGGCGGCCGCTATCAGGACCGTTATGAGCGGCGGAACGGCGAATGGCGCATCGCCCATCGCATGATCGTCTGGGACTTCGCGCGCGAAAATCCGCTCGACGAGGCGCAGTTCGCCTTCCTGCAATCGCTGGGCGATGTCGGCTCAGGCGCGGACGACGCATCGTTCCGCAACCTGAGCCTGTTCGGGAAGGGCGCGGCCTGACCGCGCCGCGCCGGCTTCTCAGCGGGTCGACGGGAAGGACGCGGCCCGCTTTTCCATGAAGGCGCTGACGCCCTCGGCGAAATCATCGTCGCCGACGCATTCGACGATGCCGGCCGTTTCCGCGTCGAGTTGCTCGGCGAGCGAGCGGTCGGGCGTCGCGTTGACCATCTGCTTGGCAAGACGGATGGCCTGCTGCGGCGCGCGGGCGAAGCGCGCCGCCATCTTCGCGGCCTCGTCCTCCAGCGTGTCGGCCGCGACGATGCGATGCAGGATACCAAGTTGCAGCGCCTCGTCCGCATCGACCTTCGCGGCGGTGAGCAGCAGCGTGCGCGCGCGGCGCAGCCCGACCACCTGCGGCAGCAGCGCGGTCACGCCGCCATCGGGGCTGAGGCCGATCTTCTGGTGCGCGAAGACGAAGGTCGCGGTCTCGTCGCCGATCACATAATCGGCGACCAGCGGATAGAGCAGCCCCGCCCCGGCGGCGGCGCCGCGGATCGACGCGACGATCGGCCGGTCAAAAGCGACCACCCTTTCCACCAGCTTGCGCAGGCGCGGCAGGCGCTCGGCGAAATCCGCCTGCCGCTCCTTGGCGCTTTGCTCCAGCGAGCGCTTGAAGGCCGCGACGTCGCCGCCGGCCGAGAACATGCGCCCTTCGCCGCGCACCAGGATGGCGCGGATCGCCGGATCGGCCTGCGCCTCCTCGAACAGCTTGATGAGGTCGGGCACCGCGGTGGTCGGCACGGCATTGCCGAATTCGGGCCGGTTGAACGACAGGCGCAGCACGCCGTCCTTCACGTCCACCAGATAGCTGCCGTCCCCCGCCGATTGCACCATGCGCCTTGCTCCTCTCTCACGGCGCGAAAGGCGCCGCCCATATGATACGCATGTAAACGATCAGGGCGGCGGCCTGTCAAGCGTGGCGGGGATCGGTCAGAGGCGGCCGTCCAGATAGCGGTGCAGCGTGTCGTGCAGGTGGCGGATGCGCACTTCCTGATAGCGCGAATAGATGATGTCCGCGTCGCCGCCGTCGCGAATGCCCAGCTGGCACATCGCAAGGCCGGTCACGTCCTGGTCATAGATTTCGCCCTGCCACGGCGGCAGCACGCCCGATCCGGCGAAGGTATCGTCCGGGCCAAGCTCGACCACCTCCACCTCGGGAATCTCGCTGCCGTCGGTCGGCCTGGGCTTGAACACCAGGAACTCGAAGGTCGACTGGTTCGGATTGTCGCGCACCGGCAGGAACCGATAGACGAACGGATAGGGGAGCGAGCGGAAGATGACGATGTTGGGGAACAGGAAATACTGGATCGCATCGCCCGCTTCGCTGTCCGACATCGCCGAATAGTCGCGCCCGTGCAGCTCGCCCATCTGGGCGCGCATGCCGGCCGACATGAAGTGCCGCGCCTTCATGCCCGGTTCCAGCTTGGGTGTTTCGCCCGCGCCGCCGAACACGATCTTCATCACGAAATCGAGGATTTCCTGCTCGCTGAGGTCGCGCGGATACTGGTCGCTGACGATGCCGGTCGGCTCCAGGAAGCGGCTGACATGGGGATCGTCCTCCCACACGTCATATTGGGTGCTGGCATCCCCGCCGAACGGCAGCGCCTGCGCGTGGATGCCCGAGAGGTGATAGGATTCCAGGAACGCCTCGACGCCCGTCTTCCAGTTGGCCTGGATCGTCTTGCGGATGGTCGTCGCGAGATAGAGATCGCCATAGGACCAGTCGGCGAAATGCGGCACCAGCCGGCCGAGATAGGTTTCCAGCGGCGGCGCGTCGGCATCGCGGTTGATGAACACGAAGCCGCCCCAGGTCTCCACCCGCACCTCGGGCAGATGCATCTCGGCATCCTTCATGCCGGGGAAGTCCCAGCGCGCCGGCACATGCGCCAGCGACCCGTCGAGGTTCCAGGTGAAGCCGTGGAAGGGGCAGGTGAGGCGCCGGACGCTGGTGTCGCCGGCGCACAGCCGCATCCCGCGATGCAGGCAGCTGTTGTAGAAGCCACGGATGCCGCCGTCCTCGGTGCGCACGACGATGATGGACGCGCCGGGGCTTTCATAGACGACGATGTCGCCCGGTTCGCGCAGCTGCTCCTCGCGGCAGGCCATCTGCCACACGCGCGACCACATCCGCTCCTGCTCGGCCTGCGCGAATTCGGGACTGGTATATTCCGAGCGCGACACGGACGAAACCGGCACATTGACCTCGGAATATTCCTGGAACACCGCCGGCGCGGGCATCGGATCTTCCGCGATGACGTCCTGGAAAACCGGAGCGGTGCTGTCCCGGTAGGCGGGAGCGTGAAGGGCTTTGGCCATGACGAATCCTCATCCTGCGCGCCATTGAATGCGCTGATCACGACCCGCAGTTTACCCCAATGGCGTCCGCCGGGTCAAGATAGTATGCTAGCATAGTTTTATGGCCGCCGCTTGTGATTCGTGCGCGCGGGCATAATGTCCGGGCGCATGCCGGGGCGATTGACAGGATTTGCGCCTTTCCGCATGCACGTCGGCAAAAATCGCCGCCATATGCCGGTCAAAATACGCTGGTACGAGCAATCAGGACGAATTGAAGAATGACCATGATGACCCAGGATATCGAATCAGGCGCGGTTCCGCCCGACCGCGTGGTGCCCCTCACCGGCGGGCATAATTTCCGCGACATCGGCGGATATGCGACGACGGATGGCCGGATGACGGCGTGGCGGCGGATCTACCGCTCCGGCACCATGGCGGAACTCAACGAGACCGATCACGCGATCCTGAACGACCTCGGGCTGCGCGTGATCTGCGATTTCCGCACGACCGAGGAACGGACGCGGCGGCCGTCACGGCTGCCCGCCGCCGAGAGTTTCGAGATCTGGGCGCGCGATTATGACCATAGCGGCGCCAACCTGATCGACGTCATGCGTCGTCCGGGCGCCACCGTCGCCAGCTCGCGCGAGCAGCTCATCAAGCTGTATCACACCCTCGCCTATGAGCAGGCGCCGGCGCTGCGCGAGCTTTTCCTGCGCATCGCGCAAGGCCCGCTGCCGCTGGTCTTCCACTGCGCCGCCGGCAAGGATCGCACGGGCGTGGCGGCGGCGCTGCTGCTCGACCTGCTGAGCGTGCCGCGCGACACGATCCTTGAGGATTATACGCTCACCGACCGCTTCTTCGAGCGCGGCTGCCGCCTGGTCCGGGAAGACCCGATCGGCAACCGCCTCGCCGATGTCGATCCGCAAATCTGGCAGCCGATGATGCGCGCCGATCCCGCCTATCTCGCCAGCATGTTCGACACGCTCGAAAAGCGGCACGGCTCGGCGCGCGACTTCCTGCGCGAGGAGATCGGCGTCGACAAGGATATGGGCGAAACCATCCGCGAACG
>CAZACH010000094.1:0-7923 GCA_964483275.1 uncultured Sphingomonadaceae bacterium
TTAAAAGTCCGTTGCTCTACCGACTGAGCTACGAGCCCTCACCAAATGCCGTGGGCGGCTCACTAGGTATTGAGAGGGCGCTGGTCAATCGCCCGTCGTCGATTGAAGCGGGCCAGCAGGTGCCGGGGGGTGGCGCCATGGCGCGGAATGGGCCAGTCGCCCGCGACTTCCGCGAGCGGTGTCAGCACGAAGCCGCGTGCCGCGAAGCCCGCATGGGGCACCACGAGCTTGCGCGCTCGCCAGATGCCATCCGACCAGAGGATGATATCGAGGTCCAGCACGCGCGGCCCCCAGCGCCGCCCGGCGCGGCGCCCGAACGCGCCTTCGATCCGCTTGAGCAGCGCAAGCATCGCGGGCGGGTCGATCTTGGCGCGGACCACCGCCGCCGCATTCGCGAATTCGCGCCCCGCCGGGCCGAGCGCCGGCGTGCGATGCACGCGGGACCGCGCCTCGACCTTCACCCCCTGCGCCTCCAACGCCTGCAAGGCGGCCTCGACAACCTGCGCGGGGCCGCCATGGCGGCCGTGGCGGCGGTTCGAACCGATCGCAATCGCATAGCTTGTCTTTGCCATCGCGGAACGCCTAGACGCGGCCGATGCTTCCCGCCAGCCCCCTGCCCGATGCCGAACCCGCACATGACTGCCCGCTCTGCCCGCGCCTCGCCGGCCTGCGCGAAACGCTGCGCGTGGAGCAGCCCGATTGGTGGAATGCACCCGTCAATCTGCTGGGCGACCCCGAGGCATGGCTGGTGATCGTCGGCCTGGCGCCCGGCCGGCGGGGCGCCAATCGCACCGGCAGGCCGTTCACCGGCGATTCCGCCGGTGCGCTGCTGTTCCAGACGCTCGCCAACCATGGGCTGATCGAGGGGGAGTATGCGGACAGGGTCGACGATACGCTGGCGCTGAACGGCGTCATCATCGCCAACGCCGTCAAATGCCTGCCCCCGCAGAACAAGCCGACGCCGGAAGAAATCCGGACATGCCGGCCTTTCCTGGCCCGGGCGCTGGACATGCTGCCGAAAGCGCGGACCGTCATCGCGCTCGGCCAGGTCGCGCACCAGTCGGCGGTCAAGGCAATGGGCGGGAAATTGCCCAAATGCCGGTTCGGGCACGGCGCCGAGCATCGCATGCCGGACGGGCGCGTGCTGATCGACAGCTATCACTGCTCCCGGTACAACCAGAACACCGGACGGGTGACGGCCGAGATGCTGGACAGCGTCTTTGCGCGGGCGGTGGCGTTGCGGGGTTGAGGCTGGGGCTGTCGTCCTTCGACAGGCTCAGGACGAACGGCGTTCGTGGCAGAGTGAAGATTCGGCGGGCGATCCGCTACCACATCCGCTCGTCCTGAGCCTGTCGAAGGACGACAGCGCCCACCCCCCTCAGATATCCTGCGCCAGCCGCCCGTAAAACTCCGGCCGCCGATCGCGGAAGAAGCCGAAGGCGGCGCGATGCTCGCGGACCTTGGCAAGATCGAAGCTGGCGACCAGCGCGCCGGTTTCCGCCGCCTCGAACTTCGCCTGATAGTCGCCGCGCTCGTCGACGATGAAGCTGTTGCCGTAGAAGGTCTGGCCATGCTCCGTGCCGATGCGGTTCGAGGCCACCACCGGCACCACGTTCGACACGGCATGGCCGATCATCGCCCGCTGCCACATGCGACAGGTATCGAGCGCGGGATTGTCCGGCTCCGTGCCGATGGCGGTGGGGAAGAACAGCAGCTCCGCGCCCATCAGCATCATCGCGCGGGCGGTTTCGGGATACCACTGGTCCCAGCACACGCCGACGCCGATGGTGCCGTAGCGCGTCTTCCACACCTTGAAGCCGGTATTGCCGGGCCGGAAATAGAATTTCTCCTCATAGCCCGGCCCGTCCGGGATATGGCTCTTGCGATAGACGCCCATCACCTCGCCGGCGTCGTCGATCATCGCCAGGCTGTTATAGTGATGCGGGCCGTCGGCCTCGAAATAGCTGGTCGGGATATAGACCTTCAGCTCGGCCGCCAGCTTCTGCATCGCCTGCACCGCCGGATGCTCGGCGGTCGGGCGGGCGCGGGCGAAGGCGGTTTCATCCTCGACGCGGCAGAAATAATGGCCCTCGAACAATTCGGGCGGCAGGATGATGCGCGCGCCCTTGCCGGCCGCCTCGCGGACCAGTTCCGACACGGCCCGGATGTTTTCCTGAATATCGTCCGTAAGCGCCAGTTGCAGCGCCGCGACGGTGACTTCGGTCATCGAAACCTTCCTGCTTCTAGGTGGATCTACAAGGCCGGCTGCTGTTGCGTGATGCAGTGGAAGCTGCCGCCGCCGGTCAATATATGGTTCGCCCTCAGGCCGATTGCAGTCCGGCCCGGAAAATATCCGCCGATGGTGCGCACCGCCGCCTCGTCATTGGCCGCGCCATAGACGGGGACGATGACGGCATTGTTGGCGACGTAGAAGTTCATATAGCTCGCCGGCACGACCTCGCCGTTCCACTCATAGCGGCCGACGGACGGCACCGGCACCACCTCGACGCCGAACGCCAGCGCCCGCTCGCGCGCGTCGCGGAAGATGGCGGCGTTGGGGTCGTCGCCGTCCGTCGCTTCGGGCAGCGCCAGCACGCCCTCGGCGACGAAGCGGGCGAGATTGTCGACATGGCCGTCCGTGTGGTCGTTCATCATGCCGTCGCCCAGCCACAGCACGGAGTCGAGGCCGAGGTCGTCGGCCAGCCGGGTTTCGACCTCGGCGCGGGTGAAGCCGGGATTGCGGTTGGGGTTGAGCAGGCATTGCTCGGTGGTGACGACGAGGCCGGTGCCGTCGACGTCGATGGCGCCGCCCTCCAATATCCACGCGGCGCGGCGGGCCGGCACGCCGGCAAAGCGCGCGATGATGGTGGCGAGTTCATTGTCGCCGTCCATCTCATATTTGCCGCCCCAGCCGTTGAAGCCGAAATCCATGGCGTTCATCCGCCCGTCGCCGACCGTGAAGATCGGCCCGGTATCGCGCAGCCAGATGTCGCCGAAACGCGCCTGTCGCACCCGCGCGCGGGTGCCGGCGACGGCGGCCTCGGCGCTCGCCACTGCTTCCTCGGTCGCGGCGAGCAGTTCCACGACCTCGCCGCGCCCGTCATCGTCGATGGCACGAACGAAGGCCGCCATCTCGGCGCGGGCGGGATCGAGGTCTTGCAGCCACATTTCGGGGTCCGACGGCCATGCGGTCCAGACATGGCTGTGCGGTGCCCATTCGGCGGGTTGACGCTGGTTCATTTCACTCCTCTGGAAGCGTCGCGGACGGCGCGGAATTCGGATGTCGGATACCAGTTCGGCCAGGCATCGCCAGTCGCCAATTCCCGACCGATGCGATAATAAAGCCCAAGGTCGTCGATCGCGCCGGACCAGTCCCAGTTCGGGTCATATTCGTCCTTGGGGCCATGATAGCGGTTGGTGGTGTAGTCGTCGGCACGGGCGCGGCCACGTTCCCGGCCGCCTTCGATCAGGTCGTCCCCGCTTTCGAAATAGATCATCGGAACGCCCTGCTTGGCGAAGCTGAAATGATCGGAGCGGTAATAATAGCCGCGTTCGGGTGTCGGTTCCTGCTCCACCACGCGACCGACATCGGCGGCGGCGCGCTTCAGATAATCCTCAAGCTCCGACTTGCCGCCACCGATGACGATGAGGTCGCGGGCGCGGCCATTGACGTTCAGCCCGTCGATGTTGATGCCGCCCACCGTCCGCGCCAGCGGGTAGAGCGGGTGTTCGGCATAATAGGCCGAGCCGAGCAGCCCGGACTCCTCCGCCGTCACCGCGAGGAACAGGATCGAGCGGTCGGGCGCGCCGGCCTTGCCGAACGCTTCGGCGAGCGCGATCAGGCCGGCGGTGCCGCTGGCATTGTCGAGGGCGCCGTTGCAGATGTCGTCGCCGTCCGGCGCCGGCTCGCAGCGGCCGAGATGATCCCAGTGCGCCGAATAGAGCACATAATCGTCCGGCCGCGTCTTGCCGGGCAGGATACCGATGACGTTGCGCGATGCCTGACGCCTGATGCTGTTGTCGATGGCGATCGACGCCTTGAGGCCGAGCGGCACGGCCTTGAAGCCGGCCTGCTTCGCCGCCGCCGTCAGCTTTGCGAGGTCCTGCCCACCGGCGGCGAGCAGCCGGCGGGCCGCATCGTTGGTCAGCCAGCCATTGACCAATGTCTGGTCCATATGTTCGTTGGCGGCGTCCATGTTGAGCTGCGGTCCCGACCATGACGAGACGACGACGCTCCACGGATAGGCGGCGGGCTCGGTGTCATGCACGACGAAGGCGGCGGCGGCGCCCTGCCGCGCGGCTTCCTCGAACTTGTAGGTCCAGCGGCCGTAATAGGTCATGGCGCGGCCGTCGAAGCGCCCCTCAAGCGCGGGTGACTGCCAGTCGGGGTCGTTGACCAGGATGACGACCGTTTTGCCCTTCACGTCCAGACCGGCATAGTCGTTCCAGCCGCGCTCCGGCGCGTTGATGCCATAGCCGACGAACACCACCTCTGACGCGCGCAACTCGACACGCGGCCGCACACGATAGGTGACCGCCATCATGTCCGTGCGATAGGCGAAGTCGAGCGGGGCGCTGCCGCCCGTGACGCGCAGGCTGCCCGGCCGGGCGGTCAGCTCGACCAGCGGCACCGGCTGGAACCAGCTCTCGCCATTGCCGGGCTTCAGCCCCGCTGCGGCAAAGCGTTGCGCGATCAATGCGACCGTCTTGTCTTCCGCCGGGGTGCCGGGCGCGCGCCCCTCGAAACTGTCGTCGGACAGGGTGCGCGTCACGTCGCGCAGCGTGTCGACCGAAATCTGTGGAGCCGTTGGCGACGGCGAGGCGGCGGGCGGCGGGACGGTCGCGCAGCCCGCGAGAATCAGGGCGAGACCGGCAATAGACGGGAAACGCATGGCGAACCCTTTCCTCCTTCTGGCCCCCGATCCTGCCCATGGCAGCAGCGTCGCGGCAGCGCAAGGCGGCCCGCCGCCCGCCGCCTCGATCACAGTGATCGGGATAAAGCGTTTGCCCGCCCGCGACCCGAGGGGCTATCCGACGCCAAGCCTTGGGAGAATGCTGCGTGGCCGACAAATTCGACTATGACCTGTTCGTCATCGGCGCGGGATCGGGCGGCGTCCGCGCCGCGCGGGTCTCGGCGGCGCACGGCGCCCGCGTGGCGGTGGCGGAGGAGCATCGCGTCGGCGGCACCTGCGTCATTCGCGGCTGCGTGCCCAAGAAGCTGCTGGTCTATGGCGCCCACTTCGCCGAAGACCTTCAGGATGCCCGCCGCTTCGGCTGGGACGTGCCCGACTGCAAGTTCGACTGGCCGACGCTGCGCGACAATGTGCTGGGCGAGGTCGATCGGCTGAACGGCCTCTACACCAACACGCTGGACAACCATAAGGTCGAGGTGATGCTGGAACGCGCCGTCGTCACCGGCCCCAACAGCGTCAGGGTCGGCGACCGCGAGGTCAGCGCGCGCTATATCCTCATCGCCACCGGCGCACGCCCGCACGTCCCCGACTTCCCCGGCGCGGAGCATGGCATCACCTCGAACGAGGCGTTCCACCTCGACAGCCTGCCGAAGCGCGTCGTCATCGCCGGCGGCGGCTATATCGCCAACGAGTTCGCGGGCATCTTCCACGAATTCGGCGCGCAGGTGACGCTGGTCAACCGATCCGACCAGATATTGCGCGGCTATGACGACCAGATTCGCGACCGCCTGCTCCAGATCTCGACCACCAAGGGAATCGCCTTCCGCTTCAACACGCTGTTCGAGCGGGTGGAGAAAAAGGGCGATACGCTCACCCTGCATTTCGACAATGGCGACCCGATCGAGGCCGACCTCTTGATGTTCGCCACCGGCCGCGTTCCCAATGTCGAAGGGCTGGGGCTTGAGGAGGCCGGCGTCAAGCTGGACGACAAGAACGCCGTCCGCGTCGACGAGGACAGCCGCACCAGCGTGCCGTCCATCTATGCCGTCGGCGACGTCACCAACCGCATCCAGCTCACCCCCGTCGCGATCCGCGAGGGGCAGGCGTTCGCCGATACGCAGTTCGGCGACAAGCCGACGCGCGTCGATTATGATTGCGTGCCGAGCGCGGTTTTCAGCCATCCACCGCTGGCCGGCGTCGGCATGACGGAGGCGGAGGCGCGCAACCAGCTCGGCACGGTGAAGGTCTATGCGTCCGATTTCCGGCCGATGAAGAATGTGCTGGCCGACCGCAACGAGCGCGCGCTCTACAAGATGATCGTCGACGCCTCCACCGACCGCGTCGTCGGCGTCCATATGATCGGGCCGGACGCGCCGGAAATCCTCCAGCCGGCGGCGGTCGCGGTCAAGGCAGGGCTGACCAAGGCGCAATTCGACGATTGCGTCGCCATCCATCCGACCATGGCCGAGGAGCTTGTGCTGCTCAAATAAGGGAATCGCGACGGGGCGACTCGTCAAACCGCCCCGAAACACCTATGTGGCGGCCGTACATGGCAACCATTCTTCCCACCCCGCCCAAGGTCGGCATGGTCTCGCTCGGCTGCCCCAAGGCGCTGGTCGATTCCGAACGCATCCTCACCAAGCTGCGCTCGGACGGCTATGCCCTGTCGCAGGACTATGACGCGGCCGACGTCGTGCTGGTCAACACCTGCGGCTTCCTCGATTCCGCCAAGGAGGAGTCGCTGGAAGCGATCGGCGAGGCGATCGCCGAAAATGGCCGGGTGATCGTCACCGGCTGCATGGGCAAGGAGGCCGACGCGATCCGCGCACGCTTCCCGCAGGTGCTCGCCATCACCGGCCCGCATCAATATGAGGATGTCGTCGGCGCGGTGCATGAAGCGGCGCCGGTGCCGCCCTCCCCCTATGTCGATCTGGTGCCGCAGCGCGACCTCAAGCTGACGCCGCGCCACTACAGCTATTTGAAGATTTCCGAAGGCTGCAACCATCGCTGCGCCTTCTGCATCATCCCGTCGATCCGGGGCGACCTCGTCAGCCGCCGCCCCGACGCCATCCTGCGCGAGGCGGAGAAGCTGGTCGCGTCAGGCACGCGGGAGCTTCTGGTCATCAGCCAGGACACCTCGGCCTATGGCGTCGACCTGCGCCATGCCGCATGGCCGTGGAAGGGCGGCGAGGCGCGCGCCCACATGACCGACCTGGCGCGCGAACTCGGCAAGCTCGGCGCATGGGTGCGCCTGCACTATGTCTATCCCTACCCCCATGTCGATCAGGTCATCCCGTTGATGGCCGAAGGGCTGGTGCTGCCCTATCTCGACATCCCCTTCCAACATGCCGCGCCGTCCGTCCTGCGCGCCATGAAGCGCCCGGCCAATGAAGCCAAGGTGCTGGAGCGGCTGAAAAGCTGGCGCGCGATCTGCCCCGACATCGCGATCCGATCCAGCTTCGTCGTCGGCTTCCCCGGCGAGACGGAGGAAGACTTCCAGTATCTGCTCGACTGGCTGGACGAGGCCCAGCTCGATCGCGTCGGCGGTTTCCGCTTCGAGCCGGTGCAAGGCGCCGCCGCCAACGACCTGCCCGACCCGGTGCCGGAGGAGGTCAAGGAAGACCGCTATCGCCGCCTGATGGAGCGCACCGCCGCCATCTCCGCCGCCAAGCTCGCCGCCAAGGTCGGCCGCACGCTCGACGTCATCATCGACGAGGTCGATGCCGAGGGCGGAGCCAATGGCCGGTCGATGGCGGATGCGCCGGAAATCGACGGACAGGTGCTGCTGCGCGACGCGGCCGACCTCGCGCCGGGCGATATCGTGCCGGTGCTGATCGAGGATGCCGATGAGCATGACCTGTTCGGCGTTCCTGCTTCCCAAGCGGCCTGAACAAGCCCATCGAAAGCCCTCACATGACTGACTTTTCTTCCCTGCTCCAGCCCGATCGCGGGGAAGCCGCGCACGGCCTGCACGCGCTGGACAAGAAAGGTCTGGAGGCATGGCTCGCTA
>CAZACH010000095.1:0-7900 GCA_964483275.1 uncultured Sphingomonadaceae bacterium
AACGCGCTGCAGCCGGCGGAAGTCGCCAAGGTCGTCATCGACGAGGAGGAAAGCCGCATCGAGGTTGTCGTCCCCGACGACCAGCTGTCGCTGGCGATCGGCCGTCGCGGCCAGAATGTCCGCCTCGCCAGCCAGCTCACCGACAGCTCGATCGACATCATGACCGAGGCCGAGGAGAGCGAGAAGCGCCAGGGCGAGTTCGTCCAGCGCTCCGAACTGTTCCAGGGCGAACTGGACGTCGACGAGACGCTGGCCCAGCTCCTCGTCGCCGAAGGCTTCACCGAGCTTGAGGAAGTCGCCTATGTCGAACCGGCCGAGCTGGCCGAGATCGAAGGTTTCGACGAGGAACTGGCGGCCGAGCTTCAGAATCGCGCGCAGGAAGCGCTGGAACGGCGCGAGAGCGCCGCGCGCGACGAGCGGCGCGCGCTGGGCGTCGAGGATGCGCTGGCCGAAATCCCCGGCCTCACCGAAGCCATGCTGGTGACGCTGGGCAAAGCCAACATCCGGACGCTCGACGACCTCGCCGACCTCGCCACCGACGAGCTGATCGCCAAGAAGCCGGAACAGCGCCGCCGCTCGACCCAGCAGGTCGAGGACAAGGGCGGCATCCTCGCCGAATATGGCCTGAGCCAGGAGGAGGGCAACGCCATCATCATGGCGGCGCGCGCCCACTGGTTCGAGGATGAGGACGGCGCCGGCGCCTCCGACGGGGAGGACGCAGCCGCGGATGCCCGAGCATGAGACGCTAGACCGGACCCCATCGGCAGACACATCCGCCGCGCCGGCGCACGGCCGGGGCGGGAAGGCCTCGCCGGCCGATCCCGAACGGCGCTGCATCCTTACCGGGGCGCATGCGCCGCGCGACGCCTTGCTGCGTCTGGCGCTGTCGCCGGACGGCGAGGTGCTGCCCGACATCTTCGCCAAGGCGCCCGGCCGGGGCGCGTGGGTGGTGCCGGACCGCGCCGCGATCACGGGCGCCATCGTCCAGAAGCGGTTGTCCAAGGCCCTCGCCCGCGCCTTCAAGACGGGGGCGGTGCGCTTCCCGGACGACCTGCCGGACCGGATCGAATCCGGCCTGCGGCGCGCCAGCCTCGACCGGCTGGGCCTTGAGGCGCGCGCCGGAAACCTTATCTTGGGGTTCGACAGGATCGGCGACGCCATCGCGGCCGGGCGCGTGGCGCTGCTTCTCCATGCCAGCGATGCGGGCGCCGACGGCATCGCCAAGCTGGACGGCCGGCTGCGTGCCGCGGGGAAGGGTTCGGCGATTGTCCTGCCGGCCGATCGGGCGGAAATCTCGGTGGCCTTGGGACGGGAAAATGTAGTACATGCCGCGCTCGGCGACCCCGGAGCGGCGCGACGCGTGGCAGCGCTGGTTCGGCGCTGGCGCGATTTTCTGGGTTTGAACGAGCGAACGCTGGGCCGCGACGACGATACGCGGACCGGCGTTGGCGCTGTATGATGATGAAGGTATTTGGTCAGGCATGAGTGACGACAACAAACCAAAGCTGGGCGCACGGCCGCCGCTGGGAATCAAGCGGACCGTGGAGACCGGCAAGGTAAAGCAGAGCTTCAGCCACGGCCGCTCCAAGTCGGTGGTGGTCGAGGTGAAGCGCCGCCGCGTCGTCAAGCCCGGCGAGGCCGTCCCGGCCGAGGCCCCGGCGCCCGCGACGGAGGTGGCCGAGGCGCCGCGCGTCGAATCGGCGCCCGCGCCGACCCCGCCGCCCGCGCCCCGCGCCCCGGCCGTCGCCCGGCCCGCCGCGCAGGCGGCCGGCGATGCCACGCTGACCCGTCAGGAGTTGCAGGCCAAGCTGCTGCGCGAGGCCGAGGAAGCACGCCTGCGCGCCGCCGAGGAAGCGCGCCGCCGCGAGGAAGAGGCGCGCGCCGCCGCGCAGGACGAGGAGCGCCGCCGCGTCGAGGAGAATCGCCGGGCCGAGGAAGCGGCCAGGCGCACGGCGGAGGAGGAGCATCAGCGTCAGGAGGCCGCCGCCAGCCAGGCGGCTCAGGCGCCCGAACCCGTCCCCGCCGCGGCACCCGCGCCGGCCCGGGACGACAATGCCGCGCACCGCACGCGCCGTCCGGGCGGCGCCGCGCCGGCGCCGCGCAAGGTCGAGGCGCCGAAGCCCGTGCGCCGGGGCGAGGACAATCGCCGCCAGTCCGGCAAGCTCACCGTGCACCGTGCGCTGGAGAGCGAGGACGGCGTGCGCGCCCGCTCGCTCGCCGCGCTGCGTCGTGCCCGCGAGAAGGACCGGCGGTCGCACCAGAGCGGGGCCAGCCAGCCGCGCCAGGTGCGCGAGATCGTGCTGCCGGAAGTCATCACCGTGCAGGAACTCGCCAACCGCATGGCCGAGCGCGCCGTCGATCTGGTCAAGGCGCTGTTCAAGATGGGCGTCGCCGCGACCCCGTCGCAGGCGCTCGATCAGGACACCGCCGAACTGCTGGTCACCGAATTCGGCCATAATTTCCGCCGCGTCTCCGATGCCGACGTTGAAATCGGCATGGTCGGCGATGCGGACGAGGAGGGCGATCTCCAGCCGCGTCCGCCGGTCGTGACGATCATGGGCCATGTCGATCATGGCAAGACGTCGCTGCTCGACGCGCTGCGCGGCACCGATATCGCGGCGGGCGAGGCCGGCGGCATCACCCAGCATATCGGCGCCTATCAGGTCACGCTGAAGGGCGGCGAGAAGATCACCTTCCTCGACACGCCGGGCCACGAGGCGTTCACGGCGATGCGCGCGCGCGGCGCCAACGTCACCGACATCGTCGTGCTGGTGGTCGCCGCCGACGACGGGCTGATGCCGCAGACGGTGGAGGCCATCAACCACACCAAGGCCGCCGGCGTGCCGATGATCGTCGCGATCAACAAGGTCGACAAGCCGGAAGCCAACCCGCAGCGCATCCGCGAGGCCCTGCTGCAATATGACGTGCAGGTCGAGGCGATGGGCGGCGACACCCAGGACGTCGAGGTTTCGGCGACCAAGCGCACCGGCCTCGACGAGCTGACCGAGAAGATCCTGCTTCAGGCCGAACTGCTCGAACTGAAGGCCAATCCCGACCGTCCGGCCGAAGGCACGGTGATCGAGGCCAAGCTCGACAAGGGCCGTGGCCCGGTGGTGTCGGTGCTGGTCAATCGCGGCACGCTGCGCGTCGGCGACGTCTTCGTCGTCGGTGCCGAGGCGGGCAAGGTCCGCGCGCTGATCGACGATCGCGGACGGCAGGTGAAGCAAGCCGGCCCGACCGTGCCGGTCGAGGTGCTGGGCAGCTCCGGCGTGCCGGGCGCCGGCGAGCCGCTGTCGGTGGTGGAGAATGAGGCGCGCGCCCGCGAGGTCGCCAACTATCGCCAGTCGGTCATCACCCAGAAGCGCACGGCTGTGGCGCCGACCAGCCTCGAGACCATGTTCTCCAACCTCAAGGAGACGCAGGCGCAGACCTTCCCCGTCGTCATCAAGGGCGACGTGCAGGGCACGGTCGAGGCGATCGTCGGCGCGCTCGCCAAGATCTCGACCGACGAGATCAAGGCGCGTGTGCTGCACTCCGGCGTCGGCGGCATCACCGAATCGGACGTGACGCTGGCCAAGGCGTCGAACGCGCCGATCATCGGCTTCAATGTCCGCGCCAACGCCAAGGCGCGCGAGGTCGCCACGCGCGACGGGGTGACGTTCAAATTCTATGACATCATCTATGATCTGATCGAGGACATCAAAAGCGCCATGGCCGGCCAGCTCGGCCCGGAATATCTGGAGCATGTCGTCGGCCGCGCCGAGGTCCGCGAAGTCTTCCAGGCCGGCAAGCACGGCAAGGCGGCCGGCGTGCTGGTCGTCGAGGGCGCGATCCGCAAGAATCTGCGCGCCCGCGTCATGCGCGACGATGTCATCATCTACAACGGCTCGATCGCGTCGCTGCGGCGCTTCAAGGATGACGTGCCCGAGGTCCGCTCCGGCCTCGAATGCGGCATCACGCTTGAAGGGTCGTCCGACGTCAAGGCCGGCGACATCATCGAAACCTTCGAGGTCGAGGAGCGGGCCCGTACGCTGTAAGGGGCCGCCGCCTCGCATGACGGGGATTCGCCATGCGCCATAACCAGACCGCCGAGGGCAAGTCCGTCCGCCTGCTGCGCGTCGCCGAGCAGATCCGTCACGCGCTGGCGGAGGTGCTGATGCGCGGCGAGGTGCATGACGACGTGCTGCAATCGCACAGCATTTCCGTGACCGAAGCGCGGGTGTCGCCGGACCTGCGCCACGCCACCATCTTCGTGAAGACGCTGGGCGATACGGACGAGGCCGCGGTGCTGGCGGCGCTCAAGAAGAATGTCCGCTATCTGCGCGGCGAGGTGGCGCGGCGGATCAGCACCAAATATGCGCCCGACCTCAAATTCCTGCGCGACGAGAGTTTCGACGAGGCGGGACGCATCGACGCCCTGCTGCGCAGCCCCAAGGTCGCGCGCGACCTGATGCGGGACGCGGATTCAGGCGACTGAGGCCCACCGCCCCCCGAGTCGCCGATCAGTCGCCGTTCAGATTCACCATGCTATGCCTGTCTCCGTTACGGAGATTCGCGATGAAGGCTTATATTATCGCGGCCGCACTGGCCCTCCTTCCGGCCAGCGCCCTCGCCGCCCCGCCGGCGCCCGCCGCCCCCAAGACGGCCGAGCAAGCCTCGATTCCCTTCGTCAATTCCGGCTCGATCCGCAGCTGGCGGGTCGAGGACCGCGACACGCTCTATGTTCAGGACGTGCGCGGCAAATGGTATCGTGGCGAGTTGATGAGCAACTGCTTCGACCTGCCATTTTCCGAGACGATCGGGTTCGAGACGCGCGGCACCAACAGCTTCGACCGTTTCTCCAGCATCATCGTGCGCGGCCAGCGCTGCCCGCTGAAAAGCCTGGTGGCCAGCGCCCCCCCGCCCGCGAAGAAGAAGCCGGCCAGTCAGGGCTGATCGTTCAACCGGTTCCCTAGCTGACGGGAAGGAAGGCAACGCTTTCCTTCCCGTTCTTTTATCGCCACAAGCAGGGCCATGGATTCCAACGCCATGCTGCTGTCGCTGTCGACCTGGATCGTGCCGCTCGTCGCTGCGATCATCCTGCACGAGATTTCGCACGGCTGGGTGGCGAATGCCTTCGGCGATCCCACCGCGCGCCGCGCCGGACGGCTCAGCCTCAACCCCATCCGCCATGCCGATCCGGTCGGCACGCTGATCCTGCCGACGGTGCTGGCGATGTCGGGCGCGCCGATCTTCGGCTGGGCGAAGCCGGTGCCGGTCAACATGTCCCGGCTGCGCAATCCGCGCTGGCACGGCATATTGGTCACCGCCGCCGGCCCCGGCATGAACCTCCTCCTCGCGCTGCTGACGGCGATTGCCTATGGTGTGCTGCTGGCGGCGACCGCGCCGGGACCGATGTCGTGGGGGCTGAGCTTCCTGGCCGCCAACCTCGTCAATTTCATCCTGATCAACCTGTTCCTCGCGATGTTCAACCTGCTGCCGATCCCGCCGCTCGACGGCGGCCACATCGTCGCCGGCCTGCTGCCGCCCCGGCAGGGGGAGAAGTTCGAGCGGCTGGGCCGCTTCGGCCTGCCGGTGCTGCTCGGCGTCCTGGTCGTGCTGCCGCTGGTCAATCCGGCGTGGAGCGTCATGCAATATGTCGTCGTGCCGCCGGTGCGGGCGATGATGGAGGCCCTTCTCGACCTCGCGCGCTTCATCGGTTGACCATGCTGCTCAACGGCTGGCTGATTCTCGACAAGCCGCTGGGGCTGAGTTCGGCGGGCGGCGTCGGCGCGGTCAAGCGGGCGCTGCGCGACGGCGGCTATCCGCGCCAGAAGATCGGCCATGGCGGCACGCTCGACCCGCTCGCCACCGGCGTGCTGCCGATCGCGCTCGGCGAGGCGACGAAATTGGCCGGGCGGATGCTCGATGCCGACAAGATCTATGATTTCACCATCGCCTTCGGCAGCGAGACCGACACGCTCGATGCAGAGGGCGCCGAGATCGAGCAGTCCGACATCCGCCCCGCCGCCGCCATGGTGCCAGCGGTGCTCGCCAGCTTCACCGGCCCGATCGCGCAGGTGCCGCCCGTCTATTCTGCACTGAAGGTCGACGGCCAGCGCGCCTATGCCCGCGCCCGTGCCGGCGAATCGGTGGAACTGGAGCCGCGCCGCGTCACCATCCATGCCCTCACCGCCGCACCGCATCCCGCCGGGCCGCTCGACCGGCTGACGCTGACGGCGCGCGTGTCCAAGGGCACCTATATCCGCAGCCTTGCCCGCGACATCGCCCGTGCGCTCGGCACGGTGGGTCATGTGGTGATGCTCCGCCGCACCAGGGCGGGGCCGTTTTCGCTGGATTCTGCGATTTCGCTGGACAAGCTGGCCGAACTGGGCCATGCGCGCGCCTTCGCTCAGGCGCTCTTGCCGCTGACGGCGGGGCTGGACGACATCCCGGCTCTATCCGTCACGACCGACCAGGCAAGGCGGCTCCGCATGGGGCAGCGGGTGGTCGATCATGCCGGCACCGCCGGTCTCCGCCTTGCGATGGAAGGGGATATCCCGGTCGCGCTGGTGGAAACCGATGAAGATGGTCTTCGCGTGGTGCGCGGCTTCAATCTTTAAGATCAGGAGATAGACGATGTCGATCACTGCGGAGCGCAAGCAGGCGCTGATCAAGGAACATGCCCGCGCCGAAAGCGACACCGGGTCGCCGGAAGTCCAGGTCGCGATCCTCACCGAGCGCATCCAGAACCTCACCGAGCACTTCAAGGGCCACGCCAAGGACCATCACAGCCGCCGCGGCCTGCTGATGCTCGTCAACAAGCGGCGCAGCCTTCTCGACTATCTCAAGCGGGAAGACAGCAGCCGCTACACCGACCTCATCGCGAAGCTGGGTCTTCGCAAGTGAACGCGCCGGCCCCCGCTTCGGGGGCCGTGTTGCATCCGGGTGCGTGCGGTTTGCGCCACCCGGCAAAAAAGGCCGCATCTTCGCGGCCATGACCGACCGTCGGCGGCATGGGGCTGCCGGCATGATATGAAGGCATAAACCCATGTCCCTGTTCAACATTGCCCGCCAGGAAATCGACTGGGGCGGCCGCAAGCTGACGCTGGAAACCGGCCGCATCGCGCGCCAGGCGGACGGCGCGGTGCTCGCCACCTATGGCGAAACCGTGGTGCTGTGCGCCGTCACCGCCGCCCGCAAGGTCAAGGAAGGCCAGGATTTCTTCCCGCTGACCGTCCATTATCAGGAGAAGTTCTCCGCCGCCGGCCGCATTCCGGGCGGCTTCTTCAAGCGCGAGCGCGGCGCCACCGAGAAGGAGACCCTCGTCTCCCGCCTCATCGACCGTCCGATCCGCCCGCTGTTCCCGGAAGGCTTCTACAACGAAGTCAACGTCATCGCGCAGGTGCTGTCCTATGACGGCGAGAACGAGCCGGACATGGTGGCGATGATCGCCGCATCGGCCGCGCTCACCCTGTCCGGCATTCCGTTCATGGGCCCGATCGCCGCCGCGCGCATCGGCTGGAAGGACGGCGAGTACCAGATCAATCCGTCGCTGGAGCAGGTCAAGGAAGGCGAACTCGACCTCGTCGCCGCCGGCACCCATGACGCCGTGCTGATGGTCGAATCCGAAGCCAAGGAGCTGTCGGAAGAGGTCATGCTGGGCGCCGTGATGACCGCGCAGCGCGAAGGTCAGAAGGTGATCGAGGCGATCATCCGCCTCGCCGAGCAGGCCGCCAAGGAGCCGTGGGACCTGCCCGCCGGCGACGACCACAGCGCGCTCAAGACCAAGCTGAAGAAGCTGGTCGGCAAGGACATCGAAGCCGCCTACAAGCTGACCGGCAAGTCCGATCGCTCGAGAGAAATAAAAAAAGGACAAAAGAAAAAAAAGGAGGCTTTCAAGGAGGCCGCCCCGCAGGAG
>CAZACH010000096.1:0-2530 GCA_964483275.1 uncultured Sphingomonadaceae bacterium
CCCGCTGGAACGGCCGGAAGCAGTCGCGCACCTCGCGCACGAACAGCTCCGGCTGCTCGAAGGCCGCGAAATGGCCGCCGCGCTCCAGCTCGTTCCAGTGGATGATATTAGTGTAGGAGCGCTCCGCCATGCGGCGGGACGGTCTGCTGATCTCATGCGGGAAGATGCTGCACCCCGTGGGAATCCCGACCTTCACCGGCCCGAAGGCGCTGAGCAGGCTTTCCCAGTACAGCCGGGCCGACGAGCCGCCCGAAGCCGTCAGCCAGTACAGCATGATATTGTCGAGCATCTCGTCGCGGCTGAGTATATTTTCAGGATCGCCGCCGCAGTCCGTCCAGGCGAAGAACTTCTCATAGATCCAGGCCGCCTGCCCGACCGGCGAGTCGGCAAGGCCATAGGCGAGCGTCTGCGGCCGCGTGCGCTGCTGCGTCGAATAGCCGGATTCTTCCTGGAGGAAATGCTGGAAAGCCTGAAGCGCCGCCTGCTCGGCCTCGGTCAGGTCGGGGAGATCGGCGGCGTTCTGCATCGCGCTGACCATGTTGAGGTGGATGGCGACGCAGGACGGCGGCCGCTGGACGCCGATGGCGGTGGTCACGGCGGCGCCCCAGTCGCCGCCCTGCGCGACGAAGCGGTCATAGCCCAGCCGCTCCATCAGGGTTATCCAGGCACCCGCGATACGCTCGACACCCCAGCCGGTGGCGCTCGGCTTGTCGGAAAAGCCGTAGCCGGGCAGCGACGGGATGACGAGGTGGAAGGCATCGCCCGCGTTACCGCCATGGGCGGCCGGATCGCTGAGCGGGCCGATGACCTTGTGGAACTCGATCACCGATCCCGGCCAGCCATGTGTCATCAGCAGGGGCAGCGCATCGGCGCGTGGCGAGCGGATATGGAGGAAGTGGATGCCGAGGCCGTCAATTTCCGTGCGGTACTGGCCGAAGCCGTTGAGCATCGCCTCGCAGCGGCGCCAGTCGTAAGTCTCCAGCCAATGCGCGCACAGCGCCCGCACCTTCGCCAACGGCGCGCCCTGCGACCAGTCGCCGACGGTTTCCGCCTCAGGCCAGCGGGCTGCTTGCAGACGCTGCCTGAGATCGTCGAGCGCCGCCTCCGGTATCGCCAGCTCAAATGGTTCGACGGCCACGGACATTGCTCAGCTCCTCGATTGACGGAGGCGTTATGGCGCGATCCCCGACGCCCGGCCAGCCCCCGCATTGACCCCCCGCATTGACCTTCGCCGCCGCACGGGCGAAATCACCCGCCTCGACCGTCAGGGAATTCGCAATGAACGATCGCCCGCGCCGCAGCGCCCTTTATCTTCCCGCCTCCAACCTCAAGGCCATCGCCAAGGCCCGCACCCTGCCGTGCGATGTCGTCATCCTCGACCTTGAGGACGCCGTCGCGCCGGAGATGAAGGCCGTTGCGCGCGAACAGGCCGTGGCGGCGGCGCGCGAGGGCGGTTTCGGGGCGCGCGAGCTGGTCATCCGCATCAACGGGCTGGACACGGAATGGGGCGCGGCCGACCTCGCCGCCGCCGCCGATACGCCCGCCGACGCGCTGCTGGTGCCGAAGATCGACAGCCGCGCGGCGCTGGTGCCCTATGAGCGCGCGCTGGCGGGCAGATCGGCCATGAAGCTGTGGATCATGGTGGAAACCGCGCGCTCGATCTTCCGGCTGGAGGAGATCGCGGCGGCCACAGCCGAAGGCCCCCTCGCCTGCTTCATCCTCGGCACCAACGATCTCGCCAAGGAAACCGGCGCGCAGCCGGGGCCTGAGCGCACGCCTTTCCTGGGCGCGATGGGCCTTGCGGTGTTCGCCGCGAGGGCGCACGGCGTCGCGATATTGGACGGCGTTTACAACGACTTCGACGATGATGACGGGCTACGGCTGCAATGCCGTCAGGCGGTGGAGTTCGGCTTCGACGGCAAATCCCTGATCCACCCCCGCCAGATCGACGTCTGCAATGCCGTCTTCACCCCGGACGCCGCCGCGATCGACGCCGCGCGGCGCATCGTCGAAGCCTTCGACGCCCCCGAAAACCGGGCGGCGGGCGCGATCCGCCTCGATGGCCGGATGGTCGAGCGGCTCCACCTCGTGCAGGCGCGGCGCACCTTGGCGATGGCGGCAAGCGCCGGCTGAGGCAGGCCTATCCGCCGGTTTCCTCCAGCTTCGGGGAAAACTGGCCATAGCCGCCCCGGAAGAACAGCAGCGGGCGGGCGTCGCAGCCGGCATCGAGCGCCTCGACGCCGCCGAGCACGATAAAATGGTCGCCAGCCTCGTGCACGGCGTGCAGGGTGCAATCAATCCACGCCACGACATCATCGAGGATCGGCATGCCGCCCTCCGACAGACGATGGCTGACCCCCTCGAACTTGTCCTCGGCGCGCATCGCGAAACGCCGGCACAGCCATTCCTGACTGTCGGCAAGGATATTGACGCAGAAGCGGCCGACGCGCTCGATCCGGGGCCAGGTGGTCGAACCGCGATCGGGGAAGAAGGCGACCAGAGGCGGGTCGAGTGAAACCGAGGTGAAGGA
>CAZACH010000096.1:2630-7870 GCA_964483275.1 uncultured Sphingomonadaceae bacterium
CTGTTGAGCAGCAGCACGCCCTGCCGCGCCCAATGTTCGAGGAAGCCGTGCCGGGGCGGCGCGACGCCAAGGTCGCGCGCCAGTTCCTTGTAGATATTGACCAGCGACGGCGGCGGTCGCACCCCCGGCTTGACGCTGAAGCACAGGCCATGCGCCTGCCCCTCGCCATGATAGGGGTCCTGCCCCAGGATCACGACCCTGACATCCTCCAGCGGCGTCAGGTCGAGTGCGCGGAAATATTCGCCGCCCTTGGGAAAGATGCGCTTCCCCTGCCCCTTCTCATCGAGCAGGAAGCGCTTGAGGTCCTGCATATAGGGCTGGCCGAACTCGGCGGCGAGCGGGGTCTTCCAGCTCTCATGCAGCTTCACGTCATTGGCCATGGCGCTATCGCTCCGCCGCGATCGGCAGGTCGTCGGTTGCGGGCCGGCTGACGCGCCCGCCGCTCATCGGTGCCGGCGCGCCCGTGGTCAGCGGAAAGCTGATCGGCAGTCCCGCCAGGCTACGCACGGCCATATAGGCAAAGGCCTCCGCCTCCGTCGCGTCGCCCGCCCAGCCGACGGCCTCCACCGGCTGGACCGTCACCCCGGTGACCTCGGCCAGCACCTGCATCAGGTGGAGATTATGGCGCCCCCCGCCGGCGACCAGCAGGCTGCGCGGCCGTTCGGGCAGATGACCGAGCGCCCGCGCGACGGAATGGGCGGTGAAGGCCGTCAGGGTCGCGGCGCCATCGGCGGTGGACAGGCCGCGCACGGCCGTCAGCCCGAAATCGCTGCGGTCCAGCGATTTGGGCGGCGGCAGCGCGAACCACGGATCGTCGAGCAGCCGCGCCAGCACCGCCGCGTCGACCGTGCCCGATGCCGCGATCTGCCCGCCCGCATCATGGGGATGGCCGGTTTCGGTCTGGACCCAGTCGTCGATCAGGGCATTGCCCGGCCCGGTATCGAAGGCGATCAGCCGGTCGTCCCCGCCGATGAAGGTGATATTGCCGACGCCGCCGAGGTTGAGCACCGCGACCGGCCGCTCCAGCCCCGCCGCCAGGGCACGGTGATAGACCGGCACCAGCGGCGCGCCCTGCCCGCCCGCCGCGACATCGGCGGAGCGGAAATCGTCGACCACCGTAATGCCCAGTTCCCGCGCCATGGCGGCGCCGTCGCCGATCTGCCACGTCCAGCCACGCTCCGGCCGATGCGCAACGGTCTGGCCGTGAAAGCCGATCACCGCGATATCGATCGGAAAGATGGCCGGCAGCGCATCCAGCAGGGCGCGCACCGCGCGGATATGGTGCTGGGTGATCGCCGCCGCCGCCGCGTCGACGATCGGATGCGGGCCGGGCCGGTCCATCGTCAACGCCGCCTGCATCGCCGAGCGCAGATAGCCCCGTTCGGCCTTGTCATAGGGGATTGAGAGATATTTCAACGGCCGGACATGCGCCTCGCCATCGGTTTCGATCAGCGCGACGTCGATTCCGTCCATCGAGGTGCCTGACATCAGACCGATCGCAAGCTTGTTCACTTGGACCCCACCTCCTGCTAAGCGCGCCCGATCATGACGCAATTCCAATCCGACCTGCTACGCCTACTCGACACGCGCGGCTATATCCACCAGATCACCGATGCGGAGGCGCTCGACGCACTCGCCGCGCGGCAGGTCGTGCCCGGCTATATCGGCTTCGATCCGACCGGCCCGTCGCTGCATGTCGGCCATCTCGTCTCGATCATGATGCTGCGCCAGCTCCAGCGCGCCGGCCACAAGCCGATCGTCGTGATGGGCGGCGGCACCGGCAAGATCGGCGACCCCAGCTTCAAGGACGAGGCGAGGAAGCTCCTCACCGTCGATACGATCGGCGAGAATATCGCCTCGATCCGCCGCGTGTTCGAGCGTTTCCTGACCTTCGGCGACGGCCCCACCGACGCGATCATGGTCGACAATGCCGACTGGCTCGACCGGCTGGAATATATCCCCTTCCTGCGCGACATCGGCCAGCATTTCTCGGTCAACCGGATGCTCAGCTTCGATTCGGTGAAGATGCGGCTGGACCGCGAGCAGTCGCTGTCCTTCCTCGAATTCAACTATATGATCCTCCAGGCCTATGACTTTCTGGAGCTGTCGCGCCGCGTCGGCTGCCGGCTGCAGATGGGCGGGTCGGACCAGTGGGGCAATATCGTCAACGGCGTCGAGCTTTCCCGCCGCGTCGACGGCACGCAGGTGTTCGGCCTGACCACGCCGCTGCTGACCACGGCGGACGGGACGAAGATGGGCAAGACCGTCTCGGGCGCCGTCTGGCTGAACGAGGATGCGCTGCCCGCCTATGATTACTGGCAGTTCTGGCGCAACACGGCGGACGCCGATGTCGGCCGCTTCATGCGCCTGTTCACCGACCTGCCGACCGACGAGATCGCCCGACTGGAAAAGCTGGAAGGCGCGGAGATCAACGAGGCGAAGAAAATCCTCGCCGATGCCGCGACCACGCTCTGCCGCGGCCCCGAAGCCGCCGCCGCCGCCGCCGAAACCGCCCGCGCCACCTTCGAGCAGGGCGGCGCCGGCGAGGACCTGCCTTCTCACGGCGTGCCGGGGGGCAGCATCGCCCTCGTCGACGCGATGGTCGCGCTCGGCCTCTCCGCCTCGAAGGGCGAGGCACGCCGCCTCATCAAGCAGGGCGGCGCGCGCGTCGACGGACAGGCGGTGACGGACGAGACGCATGTCGTCCAGGTGACGGGCGACGTGCGCGTCAGCGCCGGCAAGAAGCGGCACGGGGTATTGCGCGCGGAATAGAAACCCGCGCGCTCAGCCCCTCATCCGCGCCCGCGATAGGAGGGCACGCCCTGATCGGGCAGCCACAGCGCGGCGGGCGGCGGGCCGGATTGCCAGAAGACGTCGATCGGGATGCCGCCGCGCGGATACCAGTAGCCGCCGATGCGCAGCCATTGCGGCTGCATTTCCTCGAACAGCCGCATACCGATGCCGACCGTGACATCCTCGTGAAAGCCGGCATGGTTGCGGAAGGCGCCGAGGAACAGCTTCAACGACTTGGATTCGACGATCCGCTCGCCCGGCGCATAGTCGATCACCAGATGCGCGAAATCCGGCTGGCCGGTGACGGGACAGAGCGAGGTGAACTCCGGCGCAGCAAAGCGCACCAGATAGGTCTGGCCGGGGCGCGGATTGGGCGGATAGTCCAGCACCGCCGCGTCCGGCGAGGCCGGCAGCGACGAGGTCTGGCCGCGGCGGGCGAGTGTCCTGGTGGCGTCCCCTACCATCCCGGCCGCCGCCCTCAAAGCCTCTCGATCCGCGTCAGGCCATAGCGCGCAAGGCCGGGGCGCAGCGCCTCCTGCGCATCATCGGCGCGGGTGAACAACGCGATCCCCTCCGCCGGGGCATCCGGCCACTGCTGCCCCTGGGTGAGATGGGCGATTCGCCGCGCAATCCCCTCCCCACCATGCACGAAGGTCAGCGGCCGCGGCGCGGCGGCCTGCAACTCCTCGGCAACCAGCGGGAAATGCGTGCAGGCAAGCACCACCACGTCCATGCGCTCGCCGCCCGGCTGGCGCAGCAGCCCGTCCAATGCCTCCCGATAATCGGCCGGGTCGGTCGCCTCGCCGCGCAGCTTGGCTTCAGCGAGTTCGACCAGTTTCGCCGATCCATGCCGTAAGACCATGCAATCGCTGGCAAACTCCGCCGACAGACGATCGACATAGGGCTGGCGGACGGTGGCGTCGGTGCCGAGCACGCCGATCACGCGCGCCTTGCTGGCCAGCGCCGCCGGCTTGATCGCCGGGACGGTGCCCACCACCGGCAGGTCCAGCGCCGCGCGCACCGCGCCGAGGGCGATGGTCGAGGCGGTGTTGCAGGCGATGACGATCAGGCGCGGGTGATAGCGCTCGACCAGCCGCCCGAGCAGCGCCGGCACGCGCCCGGCAATCTCCCCCTCGCTCTTGGTGCCATAGGGAAAGCCGGCATTGTCGGCGGCATAGACGATCGGCGCATGGGGCAGCAGCGCCCGCGTCGGTTCGAGCACCGACAGCCCGCCGACGCCGGAATCGAAAAACAGCAAAGGCCGCGTTCCAGTTAATTCCATTGATTACCATGAGGCTATGCAAGGCTTTTGGACGCCTGCTCGAAGACATCACGCGACAGGCCGGGCGCCTCGACGATGCGCCGCAGTTCCGCCTGCATCTGCGCGGCGCGCGCCGCCTCGAAGCGCCGCCAGCGGCCGAGCGGCGCAACCAGCCGCGCCGCGCTCTGCGGATTGATGGGATCGACCGCCAGGATCATGTCGGCGACGAAGCGATAGCCGCGCCCGTCGGCGGCGTGGAAGGCCCGCTGATTGGCGGCGAAGGAACCGACCAGCGCGCGCAGGCGGTTCGGGTTGTTGAGGTTGAAATCGGGATGGGCGGCCAGCGCCGCCACCGCGTCCGGCGTATCGTCGCGCATCGACAGCGCCTGCACGCTGAACCATTTGTCGATGACCAGCGCGTCGCTCTGGTGCCGGTCGTAGAAGGCCCGCAGCGCCGCCAGCCGTTCCGGCGCGTCGAGGCTCGCCAGCACGCCGAGCGCGCCCTGACGGTCGGTCATATTATCCGCCGCCTCGAACTGGGCGAGCGCCAGCCCCGGCACATCGACAGCATTCGTCGCGGCGAGATAGCCCAGCGCCACGCTGCGCAACCGGCGAGCGCCCTTGGCCTCCGGCGACAACTCGAAGCGATTGGCAGCGCAGCCGGCATAGACGTCGCGCCACTGCTGCTCCAGCGACGCGGCGATCGCCCCGCGCAGCGCCTCGCGTGCCGAAAACAGCGCCTCGGGATCGACGGCCTGCAACTGGTCGGCGACGAAAGTCTCCGACGGCAGCAGCACCGCTTCCCCGACAAAAGCCTTGTCCAGCGCCGGATCGCCGAGGGTACGTCCCACCGCCTCCACCACCGGGCGATGATCGACGATGCCGTCGCGAACCGCCGCGATCAGCGTATCGAGCATGAGCTGCTGCATCGCCTCATAACGGGCGAAGGGGTCGTCGTCATGGCCCGACAGGAAGCCCAGATCCTCGGCATTGCGATCCGTCGACACCACCACCGGCGCCGAAAAGCCGCGATTGATCGACAGCACCGGCTTGCCCTTGATCCCCGGATAATGGATCGCGGCGGCGGCATCGCGCAGCTCCACGACCTGCTCGTCCGCCACGCAGGCGCCGCCGTCGCGGTCGAACAGGGCGACGCGCAACGGGATGTGCATCGGCTTCTTGACGT
>CAZACH010000097.1:0-7868 GCA_964483275.1 uncultured Sphingomonadaceae bacterium
GCGGCGTCCCCGCCAGTCGTAGGCCCGTCAGTCGTGGACCCGTCAGTCGCGGGCGGCGGCGCCGTTTCGTCGAGCGGTGGCAGGCTCGCCTCGAAATCGGGATCGTCGAGCACCGGGTCGGGCTGGTTCGGCTGGGCCAGCGACGGCGCTGGCGACATCAAGGCCCACAGCAGGGCCGACAACCCCGTTGCCCATTTTCCCGACCCTGAAAGCAACCATCACCCCTTTTTTCACCCCGGCTCGCGTGGACCATAACGCGATACGCCGGCAAATCCGACGCTGAAAACGCCGCTTTGTTCCACGGCTTTTCCGGGGCGCCCCGGAAAAGCCGCTGAAACGAACGGATTTTCGTGACGGTTCAGGAGGCGGCGGCCTCCATGAAGGGGCGCAGCGGCGCCGGCTCATAGGCGCCGGTGGCGACGAAGCCGGGATTGAAGAAGCGTTCCTTGCCATAGACCATGGGCGCGCCCTCCATGTCGAAGACGCGCCCGCCGGCGGCGCGCAGGATGGCGTCCCCGGCGGCGGTGTCCCACTCCATCGTCGGGGCCGGGCGCGGATAGACATCCGCCTCGCCGCTGGCGACCAGCACGAACTTCAGCGAGGAGCCAACGGACACCCGCTCGCCGACGCCGGCGGCGGTCAGCCATGCCTCGGTCTCGGGCGTGTTGTGCGATTTGGACGCGACGGCGCACAGCGGGTCGGCCGGCGGGCGCACGGCGATCGGCTGCGTCGCGCCGCGCGCGCCATGCGGCGGCTGGTCGGCGCGGAACGCGGTGCCGGCGCGGACATCGCCCCAATAAAGGGTGGAGCGGGCCGGGGCATAGACCACGCCCATCGACGGCAGGCCGTCCTCGATCAGGCCGATATTGACCGTGAAGTCGGTGCCGCGCTTGATGAACTCCTTGGTGCCGTCGAGCGGGTCGACCAGAAAGAAGGCGGACGCGACATCGGGAATCCGGCCCGCCGCCGCCTCCTCCTCGGCCACGACCGGGATGTCGCCGGCGATTTTGGCCAGCCCGGCGAGAATCACCGCCTCGCCCGCGCGGTCCGCCGCAGTCACCGGCGATTCGTCCGCCTTGAACTCGACGGCGCACTCGCCGTTGAAATGATCCCATATGACAAAGCCCGCCTGCGCGGCGATTTCGCCAAGGGCGTCGAGAAGACGCGCCCTGCTCTCCAAGTCCTGCAACAACACGGTCGATCCTTCTCCTGTTTTCCGGGAATGCGCGTTCATCCGCGTTCCGACGGGGTCTCTTCGCCGAAGCCGGGGCGGGTGTCGAATGGTTTCGATTGGTTCCGAAGGGATCGCTGGATCACCAATAGCGCCAGCCCCACACATAGGCGGCGACGAGCGCGAGCAGCAGCGCCCAGACCAGTAGGATGATGACCATCCCCGCGCGGCTGGTCGGGCGATGGCTGGCCGCCTCCGCCCGCGCGCGATACTCCTCGAACAGCGCATTGGGCACCATCAGGCGGAACAGCCACAGCCCCAGCGGCAGGATGATCGCGTCGTCGAGCAGGCCGATGATCGGCACGAAGTCGGGGATGAGGTCGATCGGCGACAGCGCATAGGCCGCGACCAGCCAGCCGAAGCAACGCGCCAGAAACGGCGTGCGCGGATCGCGCGCCGCGATCCACATGGCATGGGCGCCGACCCTGGCCCGGTGCGCGAGGTCGTTCAGCCACGTCATCCGGCCGGCGCCCCTGCCTTGCGGAAGATCACGGTCAGATTGTTGGCCGGCATGTCGACGACCCGGTCGAGCCTGAGCCCATGGCGTCCGGCAAGCGCCGCCACCGCGTCCAGATCGCGCAGGCCCCAGCGGGGATCGCGGCGCTTCAGGTCGCGGTCGAAGGCTTCGTTGCTGGGCGCGGTCGCGATGCCGGCGCGGCGGAACGGCCCATAGAGCAGCAACGGCCCGCCCGCCGGAAGGATCGCCCCGGCGCCGCGCAGCAGCCCCTCGGTGGCGCTCCACGGGCTGATGTGGATCATGTTGATGCACAGCACCGCGTCGGCCCGCGCGATGGGCCAGACATCCGCCCCGGCGTCGATGTCGAGCGGCGGACGGATAGTCCCGGCCTCCGTCGCCGCCGCCCAGGCGGCGATGGAGGCGCGCGCGTCGGCGGACGGGTCGCTGGGCTGCCAGACCAGTTCCGGCATTGCCGCGGCGAAATGGATGACATGCTCGCCCGTCCCGCTCGCCACTTCCAGGACCAGCCCGGCGGGCGGCAGGACGGACCGCAGAACCTCAAGGATCGGATCGCGGTTGCGCGCGGCGGCCGGAGCGATCCGGCGGGCGTCGGGAACGGAAGGGTCGGTCATCGCCCTCCGATGGATAGCATGGCGGCGGCGCCCACCGCCATCGCCAAGGCGGCCGTTCAGTTAGAGCGAGGCGGCGCCGGCCCGCGCCCCCACCCGGCCACCCACGAGCCTATCCTGAATGGGTGGCCGGGTGGGGGCGCGGGCCGGTGCCGCTTTCACCCATGTCGATCAGCCCCTAATGGACAAAGCGCAGGCTGGCGGCGAGCCGGGAGCCGGCATGGAGCTTTTCGCCGGCAAGCCCGCGACTGCGGTTCACGTCGGTGTCGGTATAGGCGATTCCCAGGATCAGCGGCCCCATGCTGTAATCGGCGCCCACCGACCAGTCGCGATAGGTGCCGCCGGGGCGCAGCCGCCAGGCCTTCACCGGATCGTCGGCGCCGCCGCTCGATCGCCCGAAATGGCCGGTGAGCGTGAGCGGCGTGCCGATCCACGCCAGCCGCCCGCTCGCCCGCAGATAGAGGTTGTCGCCGCCGATGGCGCCCTGGTCCGGCGCATAGGTCGCGGCCAGCCGGACATCGAGGGGACCGATCAGGCCGCCGATGCCGGCGTGGGTCTCGACATAATTCTGCTTGCCGGAACCGCCGGGGAACATCCTGCCGATCACCGCCGCCTCGATGCTGAACGGGCCGCGCGTGACGCCATAGCCGCCGATCAGGTCGATTGCCGCGTCGGCCCCGCCATGCCGGTCGGCGCCGCGCGTCGTCACGCCCCAGACCCCGACATTGAAGCCCGATGGCAGGTCGACGTTGACGCCGCCCTGCGCCGCCGGCCGCCCGTCGCTCCAGCTCAGTCCACGGACCCGATAGTCGCTGGTCACGCCGGCCTCGACGAAGGTGCGCGCCTGCTGCGCAAGGGCCGGCGACGCCGCCAGCGCCGCCAGCAGGACGATGGCTGCGCGAACCGGAACCCTGGCGGAGGTGTTCCTGACAGGTTGAGTTTGCTGCACTGCGACTCCCTTGTGACAAAATAAGTAAGGCCCACGACGCGGCTGTAACCTGAATGTCATCCGATGGTCATATCGCGTAACCCGTGAGCCGATAATCCGTCTGGCACAGTCTGCAGGGGATGCCGAATGTTAAAGCCGATGATGGCGGCCGTCGTGGTGAGCGCGGGGCTTCTGGGCGCCCTTCCGGCTTCGACGGCGGCGGCGCAGGGCATTTCCGCCGAGGAGGCGGCAGCGCTCAGGGCCGAGATTCAGCGCCTCAAAGCCGATCTCACCCGGCTTGAGGCGCGCCTGCCCGAAGGTGGAACGGCCCTGCCCACCCCGCCTGCCAGCGCGCCCGCCGCACAGACCGCCGCCGCGCCGGCACCGGCTCCAGCGACCACGACCCAGTGGAAAGGCGCGCCGCAGTTCGTGAGCGAGGATCGCGCGTTCAAGGTGAAGGGCCGCGTCCAGGCCGACGCCGCCTATGTCAGCGCGCCCGGCGGCACCGGCGACCGGGGCCTCGGCTTCTCCACCGAGATGCGCCGCATCCGGCTGGGCGGCGAAGGCAAGCTGGGCGGCGGCTTCGGCTACAAGCTGGAGGTCGAGCTGTCCGACAATGACGTCGAGCTGGTCGATGCCTTCATCTCCTATGAAAAAAATGCGTGGTTGCTGCAGGTCGGCAACCAGAACCAGTTCCAGTCGCTGGACGAACTGACCGGCGACAGCAGCGGCTCCTTCATGGAGCGCGCCGCCTTCACGGACGCCTTCAATTTCGAGCGGCGGCTCGGCATCTCCGCGCAATATCGCAAGGGCGCGATGCTGCTGCAGGCCGGCATCTTCGCCGACGACATCTCGGCGCTGTCGAACAGCAGCGACGGGCCGGAAGGCGGCGACGAGAATAACAGCTTCAGCCTCGACGGACGCGGCGTCTATGCGCCGGAACTGGGCGATACGCGCCTGCACCTCGGCGCCTCGGCGCATTGGCGGAAGCTCAACCGCATCGAGGAGACGCCGGTGCGCTATCGCCAGCGCCCCCTCGTCCACGCCAGCAACAGCCGCTTCCTGGCCACGCCCAACCTGCCCGTCTCGCGCGAGCTGAACTATGGCCTCGAACTCGCGGCCATTCGCGGCCCGTGGCACATGGCCGCCGAGACGCACTGGCTGAAGGCGTTCCGGCCGGGCGCCTCCGATCCGTCCTTCTTCGGCGCCTATGCCGAGGTCGGCTATTATCTGACCGGCGAGAGCCGGCCCTACAAGAACGGCCTATTCGGCACGGCCGCGCCCGCCAGGCCGCTGGGCGAGGGCGGTATCGGCGCGGTGCAGGTCAACCTGCGTTATGACCATCTCGGCCTGAACGACCGCGACGTCCGGGGCGGCAAGCAGGACGCCTATCTCGCCTCGCTGATCTGGACGCCGGTCAACTATCTGCGCCTCAACCTCAATTACGGCTATCTCGACTATAGAGATTCCGCGATCCCGGCGAACGGCCGCACCAATTACGGCGCGCATGTGTTCGGGTCGCGCATCGAGCTGGACTTCTGATAAAGCGCGGTCAGGCCCGCCGGAACAAGGCGGACCCCGTCGCTAGCGTTTGTCCGGTTTGGACGGCGCCAGCCGATTCCGCTTGAAGCGGACAAAGTCTAATCCTTGACGATGAAGCCTTCGGGCGGCGTGCGGACGATGAAATGGCCCTTCACGCCCTGCGGCCATTGGGAAAAGGGCACGCGGCCATGCGCGCTCGCCGCATAATGCACCATATAGTCCAGGATCGCGCGCGCCGCCGCCTCGCCGGGCACGAAGCGGCCGAGCACATAGCCGACCTTGCCGGGCGCGCGCAGATGGACGGTGCAATGGTCGCTGCAGGCGAACAGGCAGGGCATGTCCTGCACGGCGATGCCGGCATAGCGCGGGTCGGACGCCTGCAGGGCACGCAACGCCTCCACCAGCCGGGCGCCGCCCCGCACGCCCTGCGCGTCGTCGCGCGCCTCGGCCGAATGGCGGCATGTGTTGCAGGCGACCACCGCCGGGCCGTTCGCCACGGCCTCTAGCATGTCATCGCCTTCCGGGCGGAGCGGCTGTCATATTGGCCGAAGCCGGTCTGGCGCATCACATGTTCTCCCCCGCGAAAAGCGGTTGCGGACATGCCGTCGCGCGGGTTCCCACCCGTCCGCCCGGCACACCCTGTCCGCGCGAAGGACGACCGCGACCGGCAGGTTTCCTGGCTCGCGGGTCGACGCCGGTGCGGGCCGCCTTCTCGGGATCGTGCCGATCCCAATGGCCTGTGGTCCGAAGGCTCGCCGCTCACAGTTGCAGGGGCAGCCGGCGCGTTCAACACCGTTCCCTCATGTCCCCGTCGCCGGGGAACCTGTCGCGACATCGGCCATAAGCAGCGCTCCCGAGCGCGTCAAACTTGTACTGTCCGGCCGCGCGATTATGGACGGCGGGACCATGCCGCGCCTCACCCTTCATCGCGCAATGCCGCGCATCGCCGCGATGCTGCTCGCCGCCGTGATGGCGACCGGCGCGCAGGCCGGGGACGCGCCGCAGCGGATCGTCTCGCTCAACCTGTGCGCGGACCAGTATCTGCTCGCGCTGGCCGACGACGCGCAGATCGCCGGGCTCACCGCCAACGCCGCCGATCCCGAAATGTCGGCGGCGGCGGAAAGGGCGCGGCGCTTCCGCCTGATGGGACGTTCGGGGGAGGAGGTGCTGGTGATCGGCCCCGACCTCATCATCGGCCTGCCGGCGCGGCGCAGCAACGCCGCCGAAGTGGTGAAGGGCCGGGACGTGCAACTGCTCGACCTCAAGCCCGCCCGGAATTACGACGACATCGTCGCGCAGGTCCGCAAGGTCGCGAAGGCGGTCGGCCGCGTCGAGCGGGGCGAGGCGCTGATCCGCCGCATGGACGCCGAGCTTGCCGCCCTCACCACCCGCCGCGCGTCCGGCGTTGCCGCTTATTATCAACGCCGGGGCTTCCTGACCGGCACGGGCACGCTGATCGACGACCTGATGAATCGCGTCGGCCTGACCAACCTCGCGGGCAGGCTCGGCAAGCCGGTACTCGCCCAGCTTTCGCTGGAGGAACTGATCGCCGCGCAGCCGGACTGGCTGATCGTCGAGTCCGCGACGCGCGACGTGAAGGATCAGGGCACCGAGATGCTGCACCACCCGGCGCTGCGCCACATCCCCCGCCTGTACCTGCCGCAGGCGTGGACCGTCTGCGGCGGCCCGGCCTATGTGCTTGCCGCACGCAGCCTCGCCGAACAGATCAGCGCCGCCTCCCGGAGCCGCGGGCACAGCGAGCGCTGAACAAGCGCCGTTCGTCCTGAGCTTGTCGAAGGACGACAGCACCAACCTGCGGGATCTGCTCGGGGGACGTTGCGGGACGTCCTGCGCTGTCGTCCTTCGACAAGCTCAGGACGAACGGCGGTGGGAAGGATCGCGGTGGGAAGGATCGCGGTGGGAAGGATCGCGGGGGGAGGGATGGCGGTGAGAAGGGCCGTGCCGATTTATCGCCCGACGCCTCAGAACTCGATCCCGGCCTGCGCCTTGACGCCCTGCTCGCGGAAGGGGTGCTTGACCAGCGTCATCTCGGTGACGAGGTCGGCCGCCTCGACCAGCGCGGCGGGCGCGTTGCGGCCGGTGACGATGACGTGGGTCATCTCCGGCTTGGCCGCCAGCACCGCCAGCACCTCGTCCAGCGGCAGATAGTCGTAGCGCAGCACGATGTTCAACTCGTCCGCCAGCACCATGTCGTAGGCGGGGTCGGCGATCATGCGCTTGACCTCCTCCCACGCCTGACGGGCGACCTCGATGTCGCGGGCGCGGTTCTGGGTGTCCCAGGTGAAGCCCTCGCCCATCGGCTTGAACTCGACGCGGTCGGGGAAGGCATCGAACACCGCCTTCTCGCCGGTCGCCATCGCGCCCTTGACGAACTGAACGACGCCCACCTTCTTGCCATGGCCGATGGCGCGCACGACCATGCCGAGCGCCGCCGTGGTCTTGCCCTTGCCCTTGCCGGTGTGGACGATCAGCAGGCCTTTCTCGATCGTCTTGGCGGCGACGATCCTGTCGTGCGCGGCCTGTTTCTTCTTCATCTTCTCGGCATGCTGTTCCTCGGTACGTTCGACCATCGTCATCCTCCTGCAAGTTGGGCGAGCAGCACGCCCGCGCTGTTCGACCGGGGTTTCCACAGGCCGCGTTCCAGCGCCTCGGCCAGCCGCGCCGCCGTCTCGCGCAGCGCCGCCGGGTTGGCCTCTGCCATGAACGCCCGCACCGCCTCGTCCTCGATGAAGGCGGCGTGGACGGCGTCGAAATGATGGTCCTTCACCGCATCGGTGGTGGCGGCGAAGGCGAACAGATAATCGACCGAGGCGGCGATCTCGAACGCGCCCTTGTAGCCGTGCCGCATCACTCCCGCGATCCATTTGGGATTGACGACGCGAGCGCGCACGACACGGCCGATCTCGTCCTCCAGCGTGCGGACGACCGGGCGCTCCGGGCGGCTATGGTCATTGTGATAGGACAGCGGCTTCCGGCCCGACAGATGCTCCACCGCCGCCGCGATACCGCCTTCGAACTGGTAATAATCGTCGCTGTCGAGCAGGTCATGCTCGCGATTGT
>CAZACH010000098.1:0-7868 GCA_964483275.1 uncultured Sphingomonadaceae bacterium
GCATCCGGGCCGGCGCGGCGGCGATGGGCATCAGCGTGGCGAGCGCGGCGCGTGACGCCGGGGTTGCGGGGCTTGAGTTCCTGCGCGGCATTCCGGGTACGGTGGGTGGCGCGGTGCGGATGAATGCCGGTGCCTATGGCCGCGACGTGTCGGACATCTTGGTCGAGGCAACGGTGATCGGCCGGGATGGCCGGGTCGAGACGCTGCCCGCCGCCGCGCTCGATTTCAGCTATCGTCATTCCAACATCGCGGACGGCGCGATCGTCGTCGAGGCGCTGTTCCGGGGCACGCCCGGCGATCCCGCCGCGATCGGCGCGGAGATGGACCGCATCGCCGCCGAGCGCGAGGCCTCCCAACCGCTGCGCAGCCGCACCGGCGGTTCCACCTTCAAGAACCCGCCGGGCGAAAAGGCCTGGGCACTGGTCGATGCCGCCGGCTGTCGCGGCCTGCGCCATGGCGGCGCGCAGGTCAGCGAGAAGCATTGCAACTTCCTGCTGAACCTCGGTGACGCCACGGCGGCCGACATCGAGGCGCTGGGCGAGGAGGTGCGCGCGCGGGTCAAGGCGCATAGCGGCGTCGAGCTGCAATGGGAGATTCAGCGCGTGGGAGTGGCCGGATGAGCGGGGCGCCGTTGCATATCGTCGTGCTGATGGGCGGCTGGTCCGCTGAGCGCGAGGTCTCGCTGACCAGCGGCGCCGGCATCGTCGCGGCGCTGGAGCGGCTTGGCCATCGCGTGACGCCGCTCGACATGGGCCGCGACGTGGCGGTACGGCTGGCTGAGATCAAGCCCGACCTCGTCTTCAACGCGCTGCACGGCACGCCGGGGGAGGACGGCACGGTGCAGGGCATGCTCGACCTGATGGGCATCCGCTATACGCACAGCGGCCTCGCCGCATCGGTCGTCGCCATCGACAAGCAGCTCACCAAGCAATTGCTCGCCGACGCCGGCATCCGCGTGCCGGGCGGCGGCGTGGTGTCGAGCGAGAGCATCCACCGCGCCGACCCGCTGCCGCGCCCCTATGTGCTGAAGCCGGTCAATGAAGGCTCGTCCGTTGGAGTCGCCATCGTCACGGACGAGGGCAATTACGGCAATCCGATCGCGCCCGACGCCGCCGGACCGTGGCAGGAGTTCGCGCAGCTGCTCGCCGAGCCGTTCATCGTCGGGCGCGAGCTGACCGTGGCGGTGCTGGACGAGGAGGCGCTGGCCGTCACCGAGCTGGTGCCGACGCGCGGCTTTTATGACTATGACGCGAAATATACCGACGGGCTGACCACCCATGTCTGCCCGGCCGAGATTCCCGGCGACGTGGCGCGCGCGGCGCTCGACATGGCGCTCAAGGCGCATCGCGTGCTCGGCTGCCGGGGCACCAGCCGGTCCGATTTCCGCTTCGACGAGAGCCAGGGCGTCGACGGGCTTTACCTGCTGGAAGTCAACACCCAGCCGGGCATGACGCCGCTCAGCCTCGTGCCCGAACAGGCGAAATATCGCGGCATCTCCTATGATGCGCTGGTCGGCCGGATCGTGGAGGCGGCGCTGTGAGCGCGATGGCGTTGAAGCGCGGCAAGCGCCCGCCGGCGCGCAAGAGCCGGAAGCGGTCGGCCGGGCCGGGGTTGTTCAAGCGCGCGCTGGCGTTGCTGCCGATTGATCAGGAGCTGCTGCGCCGCATTGCCGCGCGCACGCTGGTCGGCGGCGTGGTGGCGGCAATTCTGGCCGGGCTGTGGATTGCCGGCGTGCCGCATAAGCTCGCCTGGAGCGCCGGCGAGGCGATCGGGCGGGCCGGCTTCACGGTCCGCCAGATCGAGATCAACGGCGTCGATCGCATGGCCAAGCTGCCAATCTATGCCGCCGCGCTCGACCAGCCGTCGAACGCCATGCCGCTGATCGACCTCGATGCCGTGCGCGCCCGCCTGCTCGACCAGCCATGGGTCAAGGACGCGCAGGTCTCGCGCCGCCTGCCCGACACGCTCGCCATCCAGATCACCGAGCGCGAGCCGGTGGCGCTGTGGCAGAATGGCGGCGTCGTCCACCTGATCGACCCGGACGGCGTCGCGTTGCAGATGGTGGATGTGGAGCGCTATCCCAAGCTGCCGCTGCTCGTCGGGCCGGGCGCCAATGCGCAGGTCGGCGCGCTCGCCGCGATGCTGGCGGAGGTGCCGGTGCTGCGGCCCGAGGTGCTGGACGCGGTGTGGGTCGGCGACCGGCGCTTCGACCTGCATTTCCGCACCGGCGAGACGCTCGCCCTGCCGGAAGGGCAGGAGCGGGCGACGCGGGCGCTGAGGCTGTTCGCGCGGCTGGATGCGGCGACCGGCCTGCTCAAGCGTGGCTTCGTGCGCTTCGATATGCGATTGCCGGACAAGATGGTGGTGCGGGTGTCGAAGGAACCGGGCAAGGAAATCGTCCCGCTGGACGGCACGACGAAGATCTGAGGGAAGGAACTGTGTGGTCAGGACGGGGGGGCAAGGCGTGATTACCGCGCTCGACGTGGGGACGTCGAAGGTCGCGGCCCTCATCGCCGAGGTAAGCGAGGACGGCGCGATCCGCGTGCTGGGCAGCGGCCAGCGCGCCTGCCAGGGCGTCAAGCGCGGCTATATCGCCGATCGCGAGAAGGCCGAGATCGCGATCCGCCAGGCGGTGGACCAGGCGGAGCGCAATGCCGGCGTCAGCGTCGAGGGCGCGTGGGTGGGCTTCTCCGCCGGCGGGCTGGACAGCGACGTCGCGCATTTCGACGTCGATATCGGCGGCCATCAGGTGCATCAGGGCGACCTCAATTCCGTGCTCGACGAGGCGCGGCAGAATATTGATCCGGGCGGCCGCACCATCCTGCACGCGCAGCCGGCGCTCTATACGCTGGACGAGCTGCAGGGGGTGCTCAACCCGCTCGGCCTGCACGCCAACCGGCTGGGCGTCGACATCCACATCGTCACCGCCGACACGCCGCCCGTCCAGAATCTCGACCTCACCGTCCGCCACGCGCATCTGGGCGTTGAATCGATCGTCGCGGCGCCGCTCGCCAGCGGCATGGCCTGCCTGTCGCGGGAGGAGCGGGAGCTTGGCGTCGCGCTGATCGAGATGGGCGCGGGCGTCACCAATGTCGCGGTGTTCGCGGGCGGCATGCTGGTCGGCCTGTCCTCCATCCCGGTCGGCGGCGGCGACGTCACCGACGATATCGCCTCTGCCTTCGCCACCCGGCGCGAACATGCCGAGCGGCTGAAATGCTTCCACGGCGCCGCGACGATGACCCCCAGCGACAATCATGCGATGGTCGAGGTGGTCGGCGTGTCGGACGAGGACGGGGCCGATGCGGGGCGCGCGACGCGGGCGCAGCTGATCGCCGTGATCCGCCAGCGGCTGGACCTGATCGTCGCCGAAATCGGCCAGCGCCTGATCGAGATGGGCTTCACCGGCCCCGGCGGGCGGCAGGTAGTGCTGACCGGCGGCGGCGCGGAACTGAAGGGCATCGCCGATTTCGCGCAGGGCGCGCTCGGCCGCGCGGTGCGCGTCGGGCGGCCCGCCGGCATCATCGGCCTGCCCGAAACGCAGGGCGGCGCGGCGTTTTCCTGTGTCGCCGGCCTCGCCATTCATGCAGCATCGGGGGCGGTCGATTTCAGGCGGGCGACGGGCGGCGAACAGACCGTGGTCCGCTCCAGCGCCGGGTCGATCATCGGCCGGCTGCTGACCGCGTTCCGTAATAATTTTTGAAAAACGGGGTTAATGTTTACTTTTAGGTTGGGGTGCGGAATCGCTTCACGTTAAGAAGGTCTCAACACGAGGCGCGACGCGCGAGCAAAGGAGTGAATCATGGGGATCGGGCTGCTGCCACCTGAGTTGACCGAACTTAAACCGCGTATCAGCGTCATCGGTTGTGGCGGGGCCGGCGGCAACGCCGTCACCAACATGATCCAGTCCGGCCTGCAAGGCGTGGACTTCGTGGTCGCCAACACCGACGCGCAGGCTTTGGCACAGAATCCGGCGGAAAACCGCATCCAGCTCGGCCTCAAGATCACGGAGGGGCTGGGCGCCGGCTCGCGTCCCGAGATCGGCCGCGCCGCCGCCGAGGAGGCGATCCAGCAGATCGAAAGCGCGCTGGAAGGCAGCCACATGTGCTTCATCACCGCCGGCATGGGCGGCGGCACCGGCACCGGCGCCGCGCCCGTGATCGCCAAGGCGGCGCGCGAGAAGAACATCCTGACCGTCGGCGTCGTCACCAAGCCGTTCAGCTTCGAGGGCGCGCGCCGCATGCGTTCGGCGGAGGACGGCATCGTCGAGCTGCAGAAGCATGTCGACACGCTGATCATCATTCCGAACCAGAATCTGTTCCTGATCGCCAACGCCAACACGACCTTCAAGGAAGCGTTCGCGATGGCCGACCAGGTGCTGCACCAGGGCGTGCGCGGCATCACCGACCTGATGGTCATGCCCGGCCTCATCAACCTCGACTTCGCCGACATCCGCACCGTCATGTCGGAAATGGGCAAGGCGATGATGGGCACCGGCGAGGCGGAAGGCGACAACCGCGCCATCGAGGCGGCGGAGAAGGCGATCGCCAACCCGCTGCTCGACGAAGTGTCGATGAAGGGCGCCAAGGGCGTCATCATCAACATCACCGGCGGCGACGACCTGCGCCTGATGGAGGTCGACGAGGCCGCCAACCACATCCGCGAGCTGGTCGACGACGATGCCAACATCATCGTCGGCTCGGCCTTCAACGCGGACCTCGACGGCCGCATGCGCGTGTCCGTGGTCGCGACCGGCATCGACGCGCAGGCCCGCCCGGCGACCGGCACCACCACCGTCTCGGCGCCCAAGACCATGTTCGGCAACAGCCAGGGCAATCTGGGCCAGAAGCCGTGGGTGGTCGACCTCGCGCCGGCCGAGAAGGAAGCCGCCGCGGCGGCACCGGCGGCCCGCCCCGCGCCCAAGGCGGAGCCGAAGCCCGGCATCGCTGCGGAGCTGGTCGATGACGACAGCGGCGAACTGGAGCTGGATGCGGCGGCCGTGGTCGAGCAGGACGAAACGCCCGCGCCCGCTCCCGCGCCGGTTGCGCAGGCGGCGCCCGCCACGCCGGTGGCGCAGCCCGCCCCGGCCGCGCCCGTCGCCGCCGCCGAGCCGGACAATGTCCTGCCGCTCCATCACGAGGCAGCGGCCGAGCCGGCCGCCGCGGCCCGGCAGCCGGACCGCGAGCCGGACGGCAAGCCGATGACGCTGTTCGAGCGGCTGATGAACATCAACAACGGCGCCGCCAAGGCGGGTTCCGCCGCGCCCGCCGAAGAGCCGGCGACGGTGGAGCGCGACCCGCAGGACCCGCTTGAAATCCCGCGCTTTTTCCGGCGCCAGGTGAATGACTGATCCGCTTCAGCACAGGTTAAGCGGTATTTGAGCAACTGGGGGCCCGCTTTCGCCCGGCGCGAAGGCGGGTCCTGCCATATTCGGTGAACCACTACAGGCGTTGATGCGACCAATCTTCCTTCTGGGCGGTTTTGCCTTTGCCCTGATCGCCGCCGCGCAGCCGGCGCAGCCCGACGCCAGCGGTGGCGGGGCGGTTCAGGCCGTCGCGGCGGCCGAGGCGGTGGATGTGGTCGAAGCGCCGGCCAAGCTGACGAAGGAACAGGAAAAGGCGCTGCGCCTCTCCTCGCTGCGCTTTGCCGCGCAGGAGGCGGAGCGGCGCGGCGATGTGGCCACGGCGCTCGCCCATTATGTGCGCGCCGTCACCGTGGCGCCCAACGACGTGCCGATGCTGACCGCCGCCGGGCGGCTGGCGCTTGAGGCGCATGACCCCAAGGCGGCCTTCGGCTTCCTTGTCCGCGCCGCCTCCTTCGCGCCGCGCGACAGGCAGATCATGGTGCTGCTGGGCAGCGCGCTGGTGCAGGACAACCGCCCCCGCGACGCGCTGCGCATCTTCGAGCGGGCGTCGCGCCTCGGCGCGGACGAGGCCAGCTATGCCGCCGATCGCGGTCTGGCCCGCGACCTTGTCGGCGAGCAGCGGCGGGCGCAGCGGGATTATGCGCAGGCGCTGGCGCGCCAGCCGGGCGATGTCGCCATCTATTCGCGTCTGGCGCTGAGCCTTGCGATCTCCGGCGACCGGGCGGGGGCGCTGGAGGCGCTGCAACCGCTCGGCAACAAGCGCGACAGCGGCATTCAGCGCACGATCGCCTTCACCTATGCCCTGCTCGGCGACACAGATCGGGCGATGGCGATCGTGCAGGCGTGGATGCCGGGCAGCGCCTCCGAGGGGATGATGACCTTCATCAACCTGCTGCCAAAGCTGGATTCGGGTGAGAAGGCACGCGCCGTCCATTTCGGTGATCTGCCGGCGGACGAGCTTCCCAGACCGCCGGCGACGGCCGAGGCGCCGGCCGCGCCGACCCGCAGCGCGGCGCGGAACGAGAAGGCGGCAAAAACCGCCAAGGCCGATCCGGGCGAGGCGGTGCTGATGCTCAAGCCGACATTGGCGGGGGAGGGCGGCGCATCGGCAAGCGCGTCAGCGTCGGCCAAGGAACCGGCGAAACCCGCGCCGGACCCCACGGCGATGTGCGCGTCGATTGCCAATGCAAGGCAGAAAAGCCGTTGCGAGGCGAACCAGCAGGCGCTTGCCAAGCGCTGCGCGGTGCGCCGGAGCCGGCCGACGGCGGAATGCGTCGCCTTTGCCAAGCAGGTTGCCGAACCCGCCGCCGCAGCGGCCAAGACACCCACGCCCGAACCGAAACCCGCGCCGCCGGCCAATGCGGGCGAAATCGCCCTTGCCGCCTGCGCCGACATCAAGGCCGATGGCGCGCGGCGGACCTGCGAGAGCAATGCCCGCGCTTTGGCGAAGCGCTGCGTCGCGCGGCCCAACACCGCCGAATGCCAGATCAAGCCGCAGGCGGCAGCGGCAGCGGACCCGGCGCCATCCCCCTGCGCCGGCGAGACCAGCGCGGCCAAGCGGCGGCAGTGCGAGATCGACCAGCGCGCGCTGGAACGCCGCTGCGCCGGGCAGAAGGTCAAGACCGCCGAATGCCTTGCCGCCGAGGGCAAGCCGGCGGCCGCCGCGCCCAAGGCCGATCCGCATCCCGCCCGCTATTGGGTGCAGGTGGCGAGCGGCGCCAATCGCGGCGCGCTGCCCAAGGAATGGAGCCGCCTCAAGGCCGGCAAGGCCGCTGCGTTCAAGGGACAGTCGCCCTTCGTCGCCGGCAATGGACGGTCCAATCGCCTGCTCATCGGCCCGTTCAAGGACATGGCGGCGGCGCGCGCGCAGGTGAACAGGCTGAGCGCCGCCGGCGTCTCCGCCTTCCCGTGGCAGAGCGACGCGGGCGAGGAGGTGGAGGCGCTGGGCGGATCGTGACGGCCCGCGCACCCTATGCCGCCGATCCCGCCCGCTCGCGCGGACGCCTTCATCCCGAAGGGGGGCAGGCGCCGCGCGGGCCGCGCGATGCGTTCCAGCGCGACCGCGACCGGATCATCCACTCCGTCGCCTTCCGCCGCCTGCGCCACAAGACGCAGGTGTTCATCTCCCCCGATGGCGATCATTTCCGCGTCCGCCTGACCCACAGCCTTGAGGTCGCGCAGATCGCCCGGGCGATGGCGCGCGTGCTGGGGATCAACGAGGACCTGACCGAAGCGCTGGCGCTGGCGCACGACATGGGCCACCCGCCCTTCGGCCATGCCGGGGAGGACGCGCTGACCGCCGCCACCGCCGATGTCGGCGGCTTCGATCATAATGCCCACAGCATCCGCATCCTGACGCAACTGGAAACGCCCTATCCGCGCTTCGACGGCCTCAACCTGAGCTGGGAGACGCTGGAAGGGCTGGCCAAGCATAATGGTCCGGTCGCCGCGCCGTCCTGGGCGCTTGCCGAATATGACGCGCGGCACCCGCTGGACCTTGGCAGCC
>CAZACH010000099.1:0-7861 GCA_964483275.1 uncultured Sphingomonadaceae bacterium
CCACCCACGGCATCGGCGGCGGCGAGTGCCGACACGCCGTTCGGCTGCTGCCAGTCCGGCGTGCGGACGACCTCGATCCGGGGTCGGACGCGCAATTCCGCCAGATGCGCCTCGACGCGCTCCGCCGCATAGCCAGTGACGACGACGATCCGATCAATGCCGGCGTCGCTCAGGCCATTGATCGCATGGTCGATCAGCGCGCGTCCGGCCACCGGGCAGAGCGGCTTGCTGGGGCTGGCGTCACGCAATCGCGTCCCGGCGCCGGCGGCCAGGATGATGGCCTGTTCTATCCTGCTCAAGCGCCGGCGATGAAGGTTTCGAGGGCCTGGTGCGCCTCGTCATCCGTCCACTGGCGCGGCGGATGCTTGCAGAAGGCGGCCGACGGCGGGAGAATCGGGCCACCCAGCCCACGGTCGCGCGCCAGCCGGGCGCAGCGGATGAGGTCGATGGCGACACCCGCCGAGTTCGGGCTGTCCTCCACCGACAGGCGCAGTTCCAGGTTCATCGGGACGCCGCCGAACAGCCGGCCCTCCATGCGCAGGAAGCAGACCTTATTGTCGTTCTGCCAAGCAACATAGTCGGACGGGCCGACATGGATGTTCTCATTGTCCAGCCGCCGCTCGGCGACCGACTGCACCGCTTCGGTCTTGGACGTCTTCTTGGACGCCAGCCGCGCGCGGTTGGTCATGTTGAGGAAGTCGGTGTTGCCGCCGGTGTTGAGCTGATAGGTGCGGTCCAGCCGCACGCCGCGCTTGGCGAACAGGTCGGTCAGCACGCGATGGACGATGGTCGCGCCCAGCTGGGCCTTGATGTCGTCGCCGATCAACGGGACGCCGGCGTCGGCGAAGCGCTTCGCCCACTGTTCGTCGCTGGCGATGAACACCGGGATATTGTTCACGAAGGCAGCGCCGGCCTTGAGCGCGCATTCGGCATAGAATTCCGTGGCGCGCTGGCTGCCGACCGGCAGATAGTTCATCAGCACCTGCGTCTCGGTTTCCTGAAGGCGGCGCACGACGTCGTCCTGCGACGGCTGCGGCAGGTCGGCGACGGCGAAGCTGCGATCGACCGGCGCGTCGCCCATATGCTCCGACACGCCGTCGAGAACCTGCCCCATCTCCACCGCCGGGCCATCGGCGATATCATGATCGCAGAAGATGGCGGTGCAGTTCGGCTTTTCGAAGATCGCCTTGCCCACCGGCTTGCCGACCTTGCGGCTGTCGATATCCCATGCCGACGAGATGCGGATATCGGTCGGGCGATAGCCGCCGAGATCCCAATGCATCAGGCCGATGGCTTCGTTCGCGCCGCCATTGGCGTAATGCGCCAGCCCCTGGACCAGCGAACTCGCGCAATTGCCGACACCGACCAGACCAACATTGATTGCACTCATGGGACCAACGCTTTCCATTATATCGCGCCCCCTCGGAACCGGGAGGCTGTCATCGCCCTGTCATCTATCGGAGCGATTCCGGGTTGCCAAGAACGGGTAGGCGGTGGTGCGAAAATTCGCGGCGACAGACGGAAGTTCCGTCAAGGCAAAATGACGCATCCCACGGATGAACAGCCCTTGCGCGATGAAAAACGTCACCGCGCTGTAAGCCGCCAGCACGATCATGCCGGCTTCCCATTTACCGAAGGCGGCAAAAGGCAGCAGGACCCAGAAAAAAGTATTCCGTCGCCCCGCGAACAGGCGGACGAGCCGTTCGGTCCGTCCGCGATCATCGAGCTGCCGCCCGGTGAAGCGATAATAAAGCTCGCCCTGCAAGGCTTCGGCCAGCGCGAAGCCGACGATCAGCGCGGCGATGGCCCACGGCCCATAATGGCCCGCCTGGCTTGCGAGCCAACCGCCAAGCGCCAGGAAAGCACCATATTCGACCAGCTTGTCGACGACATGCTCGAGGTCGCCCCAGCGGGAAAATTCGAGTCGGGTCCGCGCCAGCTTGCCGTCGATGCCGTCGAGCGGGCCGATCAGCAGCATGAGGATCAGGCCGGTCCACAGCCATCCGCAGGCCAGCGCGACCACGGCGGCCAGCCCGACGATGCCGGTCGCCACCGTCACCATATTGGGGGTGATCCGGGTCGGCATCAGCAGGCGCACCACGCCATTTTCGATGGGCGGATGCAAAAAGCGCGCGGGCCAGTCGAGGCAACCCTTCTGGCTGGCGTCGATCAGGGCGGTGGTCGCCGCGTCCGCCTCGGCCCGGCTCTCGGGACGACGCCACAGCAACGGCACGTCGCGGCGGCGATTGGACACATAGGTCGGGCTGTCGGCAAGGGCGACGCGCGTCGCCTGCTGCTGGAGCGACAGGCGCACCAGCGTCGCGGGCAGGTCCCATTCGTCATGCCGCCACGCCGTATCGCCCACCAGCCCGCCCGGCGCGCGGACAAGGCCTCCCCACAGCGTATCGCCGTCGATCAGGTCAAGCCCCTGATCGCCGCCGCGCTGGGTGACGAGCAGGGCATGCGACCCGTCGGATTTGAGCAGCGCGTCGAGCAGGCGATCGTCGATCACCAGCCCGTCGGCGAACAGCAGCACCTGATCGTCGACCGCGATATGCCGCGCCACATCCGGCAGGCCCCGCGCCAGTTCGACGGGAATGCCGAGATCCTGGATCCGCTTGATCGCCTGGCTGAGGTCGGCGGGAACCGAGCGCACCTCAATCAGGATCTGCTCGGCCCCGGCGCGCACGGCCTGACGCGCCTGCCGTTCGAGCACGGTTCGTCCGGCAAGCGGCAGCAGCGCGTTCAACGCGCCCGAATCCGTTTCCCGATGGGCAGATAATAAGGCGATCAGCGCCAATGCTTCCTCCGCTGCGGTGCGCCCGTCGGCCGGCGATCACGCCGGCCGGCTGGCGCCACCGGGTTGCTCTAGCGGCGGCTGCGTCACCTTGCCAACCTTGAAAGGATTGAGGATGAGGTCCGGCCCGTGTCCACGCCCCTCGCCTCGCCCTCGATCGACGATGTCAGCAACCGCTGGCTGATCCACCCGATCTCACGCCGGCTGGTGCCGATCGCCGTGCGGACGCGGATCAGCGCCAACGCCGTTTCGATGACCGGACTTGCCTGCGGCTTCGTCGCGGCGATGGCCTATGCGCGCTGGTGGGACCCGCTCTGGGCGACGGCCGGTTTCCTGCTAATGATCGGCTGGCACATCTGCGACGGGCTGGACGGCATGATCGCGCGCGCGACCGGCAGCGCATCGGAGGCGGGACGCCTGCTCGACGGGCTGTGCGATTACACCACCTTCATCCTCGTCTATATCGTGCTCACCGCCACCCTGCCGTGGAATGAGCCGATCGAAAGCTATTGGGCGGCGGTGCTCGCCGGCGCCCTGCATCCGGTGCAGGCGGCGCTCTATGAAGGATCGCGCGAGCGTTATGCCCGCCGCCTGCGCGGCGCGGCGCCCGAGCATTGGGAAGCGACCCGCTTCGGCGGCGCGCTCGAACGGCTTTATGCGCGGGTCAACGGCTGGGCGGGTGCGCCGACACGCGCGGTCGACGCGCTGGCCGCCGCGCCCCGCACCGGCCCTGCCCTGCGCGCCGCCTATATGGAGGCCGCCGTGCCGTGGCTGCGCTTCATGACCCTGCTCAGCGCCAACGGCCGCACGCTCGCCATCTTCCTCGCCTGCCTGGCGGGCAGCCCGCGCTATTTCTGGTGGTGGGAGATATTGGTGCTGACGCCGATCACGATCATCGGCCTGATCGGGCTACGCGGCGTAGACAAGCGCCTCATCCGGCGGTTTCGCGCAGAATCTGCCTGAGCGCCCCGGCTGACGCCGCGACACCCGCGGTCGTGATCTCATCCACCAGCCGCTGGACGGAGGACGCCCCGAAACTCGCCGCGAGTCCCCGCAGCCGGTGGAGCAGTTCGGCCTGCCCGGCCTCGCCCGCGTCAAGCAGCGCCGCGCAGCTTTGATGGAGACTCGCGCGAAACGCTTCGGCCAGTTCGGCGCGGACCGCCTCGTCGTCCCCCGCCGCGAGGTCCAGCGCCGCCGCGATTTCGTCCGGATCGAAAAAACGCATCCCGCCCCCAGCGGTCCCGGCCGCATTTTTCACCCGTTTCGGCATGGATTAGACCATCCGCGTTAACGCCGGGTTGAAGCGATGATGGCAAGCGCCACCGCACATGATACACAATGTTCATGAACGGGGCGGGTCAGACAGTACATGAGCTCGCGTTTGTCTCTCACGACAAGGCGCTGGACGAGGACGATCATGTGGGGAGCGTGGCCGACGAGGCTACGCGGGCGGCCCGAACGCCGCTGATTCTCGCCGGGCTGGCGGCCTTCCTGTGGCTGGCGCTGGCCGCCGCCTCGGTGTGGCTGATTGTCCGCTATCGTTCGCTTGCCGGGCTGGACCTCACCGACTGGGCGGCGATGGTCGCCGGCATCACCGCGCCGCTGGCCCTGATCGGCGTGGCGCTGCTCAGCTGGCTGCGCCTGAATGCCGTCGCGACTCTCGAACGCAGCCTTCAGGCTCGGGCGCTGGCCTACAGCGCCACCGACCGCAGCCGCGAGGAGCTGGCCGCCGTTGAGCGCATGCTGTTCCGCATCGGTGCGGCGATGGAGGCGGAACGCGCGCACTTTGCCGCCGAGCGCGACGCCCTGATTGATGCCGGCAACCGGCTGACCGTCGGCGCCGCCGCCGCTTCGCAGGCGCTCGCCCAACAATGCGCGGAGATCGGCCAGCGCGCCGCGCTGTTCGACGGCGCCGCCGTCAGCGCGCGGACCGAGCTTGGCGTCATGCTGTCGGATCTGCCGCAAATCGAGGCGGCGGCGCGCGCGCTTGCCCAGACGCTCGGCGAGGAAACCCGCGTCGCCCATGCCCGCGCCGAGGAGATTGGCGGCCGCCTTTCCGCTCTGCGCAGCGAGAGCGAGGCGGTGGGACTCGCCGCCGACCGCGCCGGCGAACTGCTCACCCAGCGCATCGCCGCGCTCGACGCCGCATCCAACGAAAGCTGCCAGCGGATTTCGACGCAGGCCGATACGCTCCAGCAGGTGGTCGACCAGACCATCGGCCGCAGCGAAAGCGCGCTGGAGGCGACGCGGCAGGGCCTGGCCGCCCAATCGGAATCGCTCGGCGCGCTCATCCAGCAGAACCAGGATTCTCTGGAACTCGCCGGCGCCGACGCCGCCCGCGTGATCGAGGAACGGGTCGTCCACCTCATCCACCGCACCGAGGAGCTTGGCGAACGACTGGACAAGCAGCAGTCCGCCGCCGGCCGCCTGACCGAGGCTTTGGAAGGCGCGCTGACCAGCCTTGCCGGCCGGCTCGAAAGCCTGACGGCGGACGGCGACCAGCGCACGGCGGCGCTGACGGCGCAGATCGCGGCCGTCCGCGCCGAAATTGACGGGCTGACCGCGCCAATCACCGATGGCGAGGCCGCGAGCCGGAAGCTGATCGAGCAGGCGACCGCGCTGCGCGGGGTGCTTGCCGAATCGGCGACGCTGCTGGTCGAGCGCTTGCCCGAAGGCCTGTCCGCCACGCAGGAGGCGCTGGGCGCGGCGCGCGGCGACCTCGATGACGCCAAAAGTCTGCTCGACCAGATCGACGCACGCCAGACCACGCTGACCGAGGCAAGCCGCAAGCTCGCCGCCCTGATGGAGGAAAGCGGCGGATCGATCGAGCGCACCGCCGTCGCGGCGATCTCGCGCATGGCGGAGGCCGATGCGCAGCTCGCGACGCTGGCCGAAAGCCTCGGCGAATTTGACCATCACAGCGAGACGGTGAGCCTTTCGGCCGGCGGACGACTGATCGACCTCATCAATCGCGTCCGCGACGCCTCGGCCCAGGCGACCGGCGCGGCGCGCGACACGCTGGACGCGGTGGTGGAGGAGACCCGCACCCGGCTTGCGTCCGCCGCCGAGGAAAGCCTTGCCGCCGCCGTCGAGGAGCCCATCCAGATGCGCCTGCAGGCGCTGTCGGAAACCGCCGATCAGGTCATGGCCAGCGCGCGCAATGCGTCCGACCAACTGGCGCGGCAGATGATGACGATCGCGGAAACCACCGCCAACGTCGAATCGCGCATCGCCGACGCCAATCAGCGCATGGAAGCCTCATCCAAGGAGGAGTTCGCCCGCCGCTCCGCCCTGCTCATCGAATCGCTGAACTCGCTGGCGATCGACGTCAGCAAGGTGATGACCAACGAGGTTTCGGACATCGCCTGGGCCTCCTATCTGAAGGGCGACCGCAATGTTTTCGCGCGCCGCGCGGTGCGCCTGCTGGACAGCGGCGACGTCCGCTCCATCCAGCAACATTATGACGCCGAGCCGGAGTTCCGCGAAAGCGTCAACCGCTATGTCCATGATTTCGAGGCGATGATCCGCCGCGTCATGGCCGACCGCGACGGCGGCCCGATGGCGGTGACGCTGCTCTCCTCCGACATCGGCAAGCTGTACGCGGCGCTTGCTCAGGCCATCGACCGGCTGCGCAACTGACGTTCGGAAGCGCCGAGCACTGGCGGCACCCGGCCCGGCCTATCCGTCCCGTTCAGCCGTTAAAGCTGCACCGCCCTTCCCCCGCTTCCGTTCGTCCTGAGCCTGTCGAAGGACGACAGCACAATCCTGCGGGATCTGCTCGGGACACTGCACAAGGGCCTGCGCTGTCGTCCTTCGACAGGCTCAGGACGAACGGGGGTGGGAGGGACGGCGCCGATTCAACGCACGCCGCCCTATAACGCCGCCCTAAAAATGCAGCGCGCGGCCATAGGCGCTGAGCACGCTTTCATGCATCATCTCGCTCAGCGTCGGATGCGCGAAGACGGTGTGCATCAGCTCCTGCTCGGTGGTTTCGAGCTGGCGCGCGATGACATAGCCTTGGATCAGCTCGGTCACTTCCGCGCCGACCATGTGCGCGCCGAGCAGTTCGCCGGTTTCCTCGTCGAAGATCGTCTTGATGAAACCCTCGGCCTCGCCCAGCGCGATCGCCTTGCCGTTGCCGATGAACGGGAAACGGCCGACCTTGACCTTGCGCCCGCCTTCCTTTGCCTTGGCTTCGGTCAGGCCGACGCTCGCCACCTGCGGCCTTGAATAGGTGCAGCCGGGGATGTTGGCCTTGTCCATCGGGTGGACGCCTTCGTAACCCGCGATCGCCTCGGCCGCGACGACGCCCTCATGGCTGGCCTTGTGCGCCAGCCAGGGCGGGCCGGTGACATCGCCGATCGCCCAGATGCCCTCGACATTGGTGCGGCCATAGGCGTCGGTCTCGATGTGGAAATTCTTCGACGGCTTCACACCCAGCTCGTCCAGCCCGATCGTCTCGACATTGGGGACGATGCCGATGGCGACGATGACGTGGCTGAACTCCTCGGTCGAAACCTTGCCGTCCTTGTCCTTGATCTCGGCCTTCACGCCCTTGTCGGACGCGGTCAGCTTCTGGACGCCGGTCGACACATGCAGCTTCATGCCCTGCTTGGTCAGCGTCTTGGCCATGAAGTCGGAGACTTCCGCATCCTCGACCGGCAGGATGCGGTCCAGCATCTCCACCACCGTCACATCGGCGCCCATGTCCGAATAGAAGCTGGCGAACTCGATCCCGATCGCGCCCGAGCCGATGACCAGCAATTTCGTCGGCATCTCGCTCGGCACCATCGCATGGCGATAGGTCCAGATGCGCTTGCCGTCCGCCTTGGCGAAGGGCAGCTCGCGCGCCCGCGCGCCGGTGGCGATGATAATGTCCTTGGCGGCCAGTTCGGTGGTCTTGTCGCCCTGCTTGACGGTAAGCTTGCCCTTGGCGGTGATCGTCCCCTCGCCCTCGACGACCGTTACCTTGTTCTTCTTCATCAGGCCCTTGATGCCCGCATTGAGCTGCCCGGCGACGCCACGGCTGCGCTCGACGATCTTGCCGAGGTCGAAACCCGGCTT
>CAZACH010000100.1:0-7841 GCA_964483275.1 uncultured Sphingomonadaceae bacterium
GGAGGCCCTGCCGCAATGGCATCTGGTGGATGGGCGCGACGCGATCGTCCGCCGCTTCCGCTTCAAGGATTTCGGCCAGGCCTTCGCCTTCATGACGCAGGTGGCGCTGATCGCCGAAAAGCACGACCATCATCCCGAATGGTCGAACGTCTATAACCGGGTCGAGATTCTGCTGACGACGCATGACGCGGGCGGCTTGTCGGCGCGCGATGTCGCGATGGCGAAGGCCATCGACGCGCTTGTTCCGGCCGCGACGGCGGGCGGCTGAGCGACCTGCCGTGCCCGCTCAGGATTTCGGATAGCGGCTCGGGCGGCGCGAGCGCTCCCGCTGCGACTCGGGCGGCGTCGTCATCACCGCCGAGGTCTGCCAGGCCTTGGGGTGACGGGCCGGTGCTTCCGGCGTCTCGCGCGATCCCAGCGCGGCGGCCAGGACCTCGATCTCGCTGAGGCGGGTCGGCCGCGAGAAGAGATAGCCTTGCAGATGGGTGCAGCCGGCCTTCTGCATGACCAGCATCTCCGCCTCCGTCTCGACGCCCTCGGCGACGATCTCCAGCCCGAGGCCGCGCCCCAGCGACACCACCGATTCGATGATCGACAATGACTGGCCCGATGCCGTCACGCCGCTGACGAAGCTGCGGTCGATCTTGAGCTTGTCGAAGGGGAAGTCGCGCAGATAGCTGAGCGAGGAATAGCCGGTGCCGAAATCGTCGAGCGCCACCCGGAAGCCCTGCTGCTTCAGCAGCTTCAGGGCATTGAGCGTGCGTTCGTCATTGGCCAGCAGCACGGACTCCGTGATTTCGAGCGTGATGCGCGACGGGTCGACGCCATAGCGCCTGGTCGCCTCGGCAAGCTCGGCGGCCATCGTCACCGAGCGGAATTGCGCCGGCGAGACGTTGATGGCGGTGTCGAGATTGGGCCACAGGCGGCTGTCGGCGATGGCGCGATCCATGACGAAGCGGCCGAGATCGCCCATCAGCCCGGCCTCTTCGGCGATGCCGATGAAGATGTCGGGCGGGATGTTGCCGCGCACCGGCTCGTGCCAGCGGGCCAGCGCCTCGACGCCGGTGATGCGGCCGGTGACGGCATCGACGATCGGCTGATAGGCGAGCGTCAGGCCGTCCTCGTTGAGCGCGTGGCGCAGATCGAGTTCGAGCGCGCGCCGGTCCTCGACGCGCTGGCCCATCTCATCCTCGAAGATGACGCAGCAGGCGCGCCCGCGCGCCTTGGCGACATAAAGCGCGATGTCGGCCTTGCGCAGCAGGTCCTGCGCCGACTGGCCCGGCTCGGCGATGGCAAGGCCGACCGACGCGCTGGTTTCGATCTGCTGGCCGGTGACGTTGAACGGGGCCGAGAAGCAGGCCGTGACGATCGCGCCGATCATTTCGGCATCGGCGCGGTCGCGCGCCTCGCGCAGGATGGCAAGCTCGTCGCCGCCCGGCCGCATCAGCAGGTCGTCCTCGCGCAGCAGGGAGGAGAGGCGGGCCGAAACCTCGCGGATCAGTTGGTCGCCGGCATGATGGCCGAGCGTGTCGTTGATGTCCTTGAAGCGGTCGAGGTCGATGCAGGCGACGACCGGCAGGTGGCCGTCGCCCTCCTCGGCGTCGCGCTCGGCGAGGACGGCCTGGAAGCGGCGGCGGTTGGGAAGGCCCGTCATCGGGTCATGGTCCGCCAGATACCGCGCCTCGGCCTCCTGCTCGGCGAGTTGATGCGTCGAGTGGGAGAGGCGGAACAGGAGCACGCCCATCACGCCGGCGGCGATCAGCAGCGTCGCCACGATCACCGGCACGACCGTGTTCAGCAGCACCGTCCCCGGTTGCCGCGCGACCCAGCGAAGCTCCGCGATCGGCTGGCCGTCGTCGGCCTTGAGCGCATAGCTGCCGGTCCGCTTGTCGTTCTTCCCGGCCACCGACAGGTCGGGCATCATGGCGACCTGGCCGACATCGGTGATGAACGCCGAATCGATCGGAATGACCGAGACCATCAGGCGCGGCGTCTTGGGCAACAGATTCGTGTCGATCGACGGCGTGATGGTCATCACGCTGACCAGCGCGGGCTTGTTGTCGTCAAGGGTCAGCGCCGCCGACCAGCGGCCCATGTTCCAGTCGCCATATTGGCCCTGCGGCCCGTCCGGCTGGCGGAAATTGGCGTCGCGGCGAACGCGGTTCTCCTTCAGCCCGCCGCGCGCCTCGCGCACCAATATGCCGAGGTCGTCGATCGAGGCGATGGCCTCGGCGGGGTCCATCGGACCCTCGGCATTGAACGCGAAGACCGGGCGGTCGTTCTCGTCGAGCATCGCCACGCGTTCGTGGTGATAGGATTCGATGATGTAGACCCCGAACTCGGTTTCCAGCCATTCGCGATTCTTGACGGCGTCGGCGGCGTTGACGACGGCGTCGTCCCACCAGGCGACGCTTCGCAATTCGTGCAGCGCGCGGACGAGGCGGGCGCTGATCGCATTGTCGATCTGCGACCGTTGCCCTTCGAGCGCCGCCGCGTTCATGGATTTCCCGGCGTAAATCGCGATTCCGAGCAGCAATGCCGAGATCACGAACATGATCGCGACGATCGGCACGATCGGCTGGCGCACCTTGTGCAGCCCGTCATTTGTATTTTGGCGCAGACCCATGTGGTCGCGAATATCGGGTAAGTGGTGAGAATCCCGACAACTATCATGGTTAAAATTGTCGTAATATTGACCGAAAACCAATTTAAAGATAGTAAATGAAAGGTTAATGCCCCGATTCGGGACATTGGCTGACTCTGGTGGCGTTCGGATCAATTAAAAGGGGCAAGGCCATGGATAGCTTCATCCTGCGGACGTTTGCGGACAATCCGGCGGATGCGAAGGCCGCCAACGTCATCGTCGACGCCGCCTGGCGCGGCATGAGCTTCCTGAACTTCACCAAGAGCCACTACGAATATTATTGGGCGCTGATGGAGCGCTATCAGGACCACCAGCTTTGCCTGGTGGATGGCGAGCGGCAATATGTCATCGCCGCCGCGAACACCGTGCCGCTCTATACGCCGGACCCGTTCGACCTGCCGCAGACCGGCTGGGACTGGGTTCTCAAGACCGCCTATGACACCATGGACCGCGAGCCGAACGTGCTGTGCGGCGTGGCGATCTCGGTCTCGCCGGCCTATCGCGGGCAGGGCATCGCGCCCCGCATGATCCAGGGCATGCGCGACCTGTGCCGCGAAAAGCAGCTCCAGCGCCTGATCCTGCCCGTGCGCCCCTCGGCGAAGTACAAGTTCCCGCAGGTGCCGATCGAGGAATATATCCGCTGGACCGATGCTCAGGGCCGCATCTTCGACCCGTGGCTGCGCAGCCACGTCTCCATGGGCGGTCGCGTCCAGGGCGTCTGCTACAGCTCGATGGTGGTCGAGGAGCCGGTCGGCTTCTGGGAAGCCTGGCTCGGCCAGCGGATCGAGGCGTCCGGCGATTTCGAGATCGAGAACGGGCTGGTCCCGGTGAAGATTGACCTTGAGCAGAATGTCGGCCGCTATGCGGAGCCGAACGTCTGGATCGCCTATCCGGGTGTCGAGGCCGCGGCCGCCGGCGCCGCTTATTCCGGTGCCACGACGGCGGCGCGCGTCGCCGCCTGACGCACCGCCGGTATCAGGAAAATCACCACGGACAGGATGATGAGGCCGAGCGGCATGCCCAGCCGCTGGTCTGCCTGACTCATCATGCTGCCCAGCGGCGGGCCGAGCGCCGCGCCGGTGGTATAGGCGAGCGCCGCGCGCGCGACGAGGCCCTGGGGCGTGCCGGTTGAGGCCGTGACGATCACCGCCAGCGTGTAGAGCACCCCGCTCGCCGCGCCGAGCAGCGCCAGCGGCGCGAAGGCGAGCGCCTGGCCGCCGACCAGCGCGAACAGCGCCAGACCCAGCGGGATCAGCACGCCGGTGACGTTGAAGGCGGCACGCGGATGCCGGTCGATGGCGACGCCGAGCGCGAGCTGGCCGACAAGGTTGCCGAGGCCCGCCGCCGCCGCGAAGCCGGCGGCGATGGCGGCGGTGGCGCCGAGCGCCAGCGCATAGGCGGGAAATTCGGTCGCCTCGATCGCTTCCAGCAAGCCGCCGAAGCCGGCGAGCAGGATGACCGCCGGCATGGCGCCGGAACGGGGGGCGTTCGCCGGCTCCTCGAACGCGGCGGCGTCGGGAATGGCGGGCGGCATTGGCAGGAAGATCGCGAGCGCCAGCCCCGATGTCGACAAGGCGAGAACGAACGCCATGCCGGGCAGCGGGTCGCCGCCGAGCAACGCGATCGTCAGCGGACCGAGGCCCAGCCCGCATGAGCGGACGATTTCGTGCAGCGTCACCGCCTTGCCGATGGCCTGGCGCGGGGCGTGGGCCAGCAGCACGGCGTCGGAGCCGACCCACAGCAGGGCGGTGACGCAGCCCGTCAGGAAAGCGGCCCCGGCCACCGCCAGCAGGAAGAGCGGGCCGGACAGGAAATACATCGCCAGCCCGATCATCAGGATCATCAGCGGGTGAAGGCGCGCGGCCAGCGGCAGGAAGGCGGCATAGCGCCGGAACCGGGCCTCGTTCGACAGCAGCAGCAGCATGGCGATCAGCCCGGCCGGCAAGGCGCCGCCGATCAGCCCGACGACGATGCCGCTGAAGCCCGACTGGATCGCCGCGATCGTCAGCACCGGCAGCAGCGACCAGGCCGCCGTCTCGAAGCAGGTCGCCGGGCCGGTGATCCGCAGGATGAGCGGCCACAGCGATGGCATGCCGGGTTCGGGCGGTGCGTCCCGCGCGGTTGGCGTCATGCTGTCACTGCACCTTCATTCCGGCACCATGGGGGTGAGGCGGCTGCTCCTGAAGCTGTCGGTCGCATAAATTGCGAGGCCGAGCCAGATGCAGCCGAAGGTCGCATAGTGGATCGGCCGCAATGGCTCGCCAAAGACCAGCACGGCTTGCAGGAATTGCAGCGTCGGCGCGACATACTGGATCAGGCCGAGCGTGGTGTAGCGGATCTTCTTGGCGGCGGCGGCAAACAGCAGCAGCGGGACGGCGGTGATGAGGCCGCCGAGCATCAGCAGCAGGTCGGTGCCGGTGTCCGCGCCGAAGCTCGCCTGTTCCCGGACCGACAGCCAGACCAGCCAGCCGAGCGCGAAAGGGGCAAGCAGGGCGGTTTCGATGGCCAGCCCCTCGATGGCATCGACCGGCAGCAGCTTGCGGATCAGGCCATAGAAAGCAAAGCTGAACGCCAGGCCCAGCGACAGCCACGGCGCCGCGCCGCCGTCAACCGCCAGCGCGAGCACGCCGCAGGCCGCCAGCGCGACGGCGACGCCCTGAAGCGGCCGCATCCTTTCCTTGAGCACCAGCATGGCGAGCGCCACGTTGACCAGCGGGTTGATATAATAGCCGAGGCTGGTTTCGATGACGTGGTTGTTCATCACGCCCCACACATAGGCCAGCCAGTTGGCGGCGATGAACAGCGTCGACAGCCCCAGCATGGCGAGCAGGCGGGGTTGCCGGGCAATCGCCACGATCCGCTGCCAGCGTCGCGTCCCGACGGCCAGCGCGAGGATCAGCAGCAGCGCCCACACGACGCGGTGGGCGACCAGCTCCAGCACGCTGACATGGTCCAGCAATTTCACATAGGCGGGAAGCAGGCCCCAGATCGCATAGGCGGCGAAGCCCAGCATGAAGCCCCGGCGGGCTTGCGCCGAGGGGCCGTTCGCCGGGGGCGCGGGGTCGCGCCGGGCGGAGTCGCTCAGATGATTCCTCCGCCGAGCATCAGACGCAGCACCCCGATGGCGATGACGACGAGGTTGATGTTGCGCCCCGCCGTGCCGCGCGAGACGACGCCGCACACCAGCCCGATCACCGCGAAGGGGATGACGAACCAGTTGAGCCAGCCGAGCAGCGGCACGAAGGCGATGACCGCGCCCAGCAGCGCGGCGATGCCGATGATGATGGAGGCGAGATTGAGCATGGGTTCTGTGATCTGGTCCCGGACTGGTTGAGCGTGGGAGGCGCTTATACCCGATTCGCGGCGAAAGTGTCGCATTGGGCGGGATCGCCCGTATCGAAGCCATGCTTGAACCAGCGCATCCGCTGTTCGGCCGATCCATGGGTGAAGCTGTCGGGCACGACGCGGCCCTGCGCCTGGCGTTGCAGCGTATCGTCGCCGATCGCCTGCGCCGCCCCCAGCGCCTCCTCGAGATCGCCCGCCTCGACGCGGTCGCGGTTGCGGGCGCCCCAGACGCCGGCATAGCAATCGGCCTGCAATTCCATGCGGACCTGCAAGGCATTGCCCTCGCGCTCGCCGACGCGGGCCTGCTGGCGGCGGACCTGCTCGGAAATGCCGGTGACGGTCTGGATATGATGGCCGACCTCATGCGCGATGACATAGGCCTGCGCGAAATCGCCCGGCGCGCCGAAGCGGCGATGCAGTTCGTCGAAGAAGCTGGTGTCGAGATAGATGCGCTGGTCGGCCGGGCAATAGAAGGGTCCCACCGCCGCATTGGCGGTGCCGCATCCCGACATGCCCGTGCCCGAATAGAAGACGAAGCGCGGCGGTGTGTAGGCGGCGCCCTGCGCCCGGAAGATATCGGCCCAGCTGTCTTCGGTGCTGGCGAGCACCTGGCAGGAAAAGCGGCTGATTTCATCGACGTTGCAGGCCGTGGCGGCGGAGGTCGGGTCCGCCGGCTGCGCGCTTTGCTGCGGCACCTGCGACGTCATGCCACCATTGAGCAGCGCCGACGGGTCGACGCCCAGCAGCATCGCCCCGATGACGATGATCGCCAGCATGCCGATGCCCATCTTGCCGCCGCCGATGGGCAGGCCGCCCATGCGGATGCCGCCACCACCGCGTCCGCCCTGGCCGCGCTGGTCCTCGACATTGTCACTGGTGCGATAGTCGTCGAGGCGCATGATGACCTTCCCCCTGGATGCTCTGCCGACGGAGGATGCGCCGCTCCGCCGATCAATTCAACGAGGATCGATCAACGGTTCCCCTGTTTGTGGCGCGCCAGTTCCGCCTCGGCCTTCTCGTCATAGCCCGACGACGGCGCCGGGTCCTTGCCCTTGTGCGGCTGGGTGTTGGAGGGCGCGTCCGAGGTCGGGAAGCTTTCGTCGAGCGCGATATCCAGCTTGGCATCCTCGTCCGCAGGGTTGCGGCGCAGTTCCTTGACGTCGGCCGCGTCGTGCGCCTCGCGGGTCGGGGGAACGGGGTGTCCGCCCCTGGTCGCCTTGTCCTTGGCATCGTTCATCATAAATCTCCTTCAGGCAGGAGACGCACCGCAACGTCGGCGGTTCCCGGGCCTGCGACACCCCGCATCAGGATGCTGGCATATCGACCGGCGCCCGGCTAAAGCGCCGCCGATGAGCACGAAACTGGAAGGCGGCGGCAAGGCCCGCGAAATCGCAAGCCGCGAGGATCTCGTCTCCGTGTTTGCCGACGGCGCCAAGCCGCCCGCGCGCTGGCGTATCGGCACGGAGCATGAAAAGCTCGTCTATCGCCGGTCCGACCATGGCGCGCCTTCCTATGACGAGCCGAACGGCATCCGCGACCTTCTGAACGGCCTGTGCGCCTATGGCTGGTCGCCGGTGGAGGAGGGCGGCAACGTCATCGCCCTGTCCGGTCCCGATGGCGCGGTCAGCCTCGAGCCGGCCGGCCAGCTCGAACTGTCCGGTGCGCCGCTCGACAATCTGCACCAGACCTGCGCCGAGGCGGCCCGCCATCTGGAGCAGGTCAAGGCGGTCGGCGACCGGCTCGGCCTCGGCTTCCTTGGCCTCGGCATGTCGCCCGACCAGAGCCGCGACGAGCTGCCGGTAATGCCCAAGGGCCGCTATGGCATCATGCTGCGCCATATGCCCCGCGTCGG
>CAZACH010000101.1:0-4863 GCA_964483275.1 uncultured Sphingomonadaceae bacterium
CCCGGTGATCCGCCGCGCTGATGGCAGCTGGCTCTATATGCTGCCCTCGGTGATCGACGACATCGACATGGGCGTCAGCCACATCATCCGGGGCGAGGACCATGTCACCAATTCGGGCGTGCAGGTCCAGATGTTCGAGGCGCTCGGCGCCGCCCCGCCCGCCTTCGCCCATGTCGCGCTCATCACCACGGCGGAGGGCAAGCTCTCCAAGCGCGCCGGTTCTGAGGGGCTGGACGAAATCCGCGCTTTGGGCGTCGAGCCGATCGCCCTCGTCGCCCTGCTCGCCCGTCTCGGCACCAGCGACCCGGTCGAGGCCGTGGCCGATGCCGCGCCGCTGCTCGACCGCTTCGACTTCGCCCATTTCGGCCGCGCCCCCGCCCGTTTCGATGACGAGGAACTGGTCGCGCTCAACCGCCGCATCGTGCATCTGCTGCCTTATGGGGCCGTCGCCGATCGCCTGCCGGCGGGAATGACGGAGGCGACGTGGCAGGCGATCCGCCCGAATCTCGACACGGTGGCGGAGGCCGGTGACTGGTGGGCGGTGATCGAAGGGCCGGTCCAGCCCGCCGACCCTGGCGCCGAGGATCGCGACTATCTGGCGCGCGCCACCGACATCGCGCGGCAGCTCGCCTGGTCGGAGTCGATCTGGCGCGACCTCGCCGATGCCCTCAAGGCGGCGACCGGGCGCAAGGGAAAGGCGTTGTTCCTGCCCCTGCGGCTGGCGCTCACCGGGCGCGACCACGGCCCGGAAATGGCGGCGCTCCTGCCCCTGATCGGGCGGGACAGGGCGTTGGCGCGGCTGGCGGCGGCGGCCGGTGCCGATTCCGCTTGAAGCGGACAAACGCCGACACGTCTGGAATGAACCGCGCGGCGCGCCTATCTTGCGGCCATGGAGCTTCCCAAATATCCGGTGCCACCGCCCAAGCGCCGTCCCGTGAGGCCGGCCACCGGCTGGTTTCCCTCGCCCGCCCCGCGCGAGGCGGCGCGGGACCTGCGCGACATTTTCCGGGGCATGGACCGGCGGCGCTGGCTGTTCCTCGCGCTGGCCGTGGCGCTGACCATTTTCACCCTGTTCGGCTTCCTGATCGATTCGGACATCCGCAACCTCGGGCTGAAGACCCAGGTGATCTATGTCGAAAGCTGGCGCGCCGACCGCACCGACGCCGAGATCGAGGCGCAGCAGGAGCGCGACGCGCTGCTCAAGGCCGAGGCCGCGAAACGCCGGCAGGAGCAGTATAAGCGGCTCGAAGAAAGGCTCGGCATTTGAAGCCCGCCGATGACGCGCGCTGGCTGGCGGCGGCGCTCGCGCTGGCCGAGCGGGGACGCGGCACCACCGCGCCCAATCCCGCTGTCGGATGCATTCTCGTCAAGGATGGCCGGGTCGTCGGGCGCGGCTGGACGCAACCCGGCGGCCGTCCCCATGCCGAGGCGATGGCCCTCATGCAGGCGGGTGACGCGGCGCGCGGGGCGACCGCCTATGTGACGCTGGAGCCCTGCGCGCACGACAGCCGGCGCGGCGCCGCCTGTTCCGACCTGCTGGTCGAGGCCGGCGTCGCGCGTGTCGCCGCCGCCGTCGAGGACCCCGATCCGCGCACCGCCGGCCGGGGCTTCGCCCGTCTGCACGACGCCGGCATCGCGGTGACGAGCGAACTCCTGCCGGACGCGGCGATGCGCTCGATGGCCGGCTTCTTTACGCGCCGGCGCCATGGCCGGCCGCATGTCACGCTGAAGCTCGCCACCTCGCTCGACGGCTGCATCGCGCTGCGCGGCGGCCAGAGCCAGTGGATCACCGGCGAGGCGGCGCGCGCCCATGCCCATCTGGAGCGCGCCCGCGTCGAGATGATCGTCGTCGGCCGGGGGACGTGGAAGGCCGACCAGCCGCGCCTCGACGTGCGCTTGCCGGGGCTGGAGGGCCGCGCGCCGCGCCGGGCGATGCTCACCGGCAATGGCGGCGCGGTCGATGGCTGGACGCTGCTGCGCCATCCCTCCTCGATCGCCGATCAGGCGGGCGTCGATCATGTCCTCGTCGAAGGCGGGGCGGGCACGGCGGCTGCCTTCGTCGCCGCCGACCTCGTCGACCGCCTGCTGGTCTATCGCGCGCCCATTCTCATCGGCGGCGGCCTGCCGGCGCTCGGCGATATCGGCCTCGTCGATCTGGCCGGCGCGCACCGGCGCTGGACTCTTTTTGACCGGCGGCTGCTTGGCAGCGACGTGCTTGTGGTCTACGAGCGGGCGCGCGACTGACGGGCGGGGCGTTCATGTTTACGGGCATCATCACGGATATCGGGCGGATCGACGCCGTGGAGCAGCGCGGCGACCTGCGCGTGCGCATCCGCACGGCCTATGACACCGCCGGCGTCGACCTCGGCGCGTCGATCGCCTGCTCGGGCGTTTGCCTGACGGTGGTCGCGAAGGGCGACGGCTGGTTCGCGGTCGATGTCTCCGCCGAAAGCGCCCGCCGCACGGCCGCGGGCCAGTGGGTCGCCGGCCGCCGCCTCAACCTCGAACGCGCGCTCAGGATCGGCGACGAGCTGGGCGGGCATATCGTCACCGGCCATGTCGACGGCGTCGGCGAGGTCGCGGAGATCGTGCCCGAAGGCGACAGCCGCCGCATATCCGTCACCCTGCCCCATGAGCTTGCGCCCTATGTCGCGGCCAAGGGCTCGATCGCGATGGACGGCGTGTCGCTGACCGTCAACGAGGTGGAGGACCGGCCGGACGGCACGCGCTTCACCGTCAACATCATCCCGCACACCGCCGGCATGACGACCTTCGGCGATCTGGCGCCGGGCGATGCCGTCAATCTCGAAATCGACGTTCTCGCGCGCTATCTGGGTCGCATGAACGAGTTGAGGACCAGCGCATGAAGACTGCCTTTCTCTCCAGCCCCGAAGAGATCATCAACGAGGCGCGCAACGGTCGCATGTTCATTCTCGTCGATGACGAGGATCGCGAGAATGAAGGCGATCTCGTCATTCCCGCGCAGATGGCGACGCCCGACGCGATCAACTTCATGGCCCGCTATGGCCGCGGCCTGATCTGCCTGGCGCTGGCCAAGGAACGGGTCGACCAGCTCGGCCTGCCGCTGATGTCGCGCAACAACGGCACGCGGCACGAAACCGCCTTCACCGTCTCGATCGAGGCGCGGCAGGGCGTCACCACCGGCATTTCCGCCGCGGACCGCGCCCGCACCATCGCGGTGGCGATCGACGCCGGCAAGGGCGCTGAGGAAATCGTCACCCCCGGCCACGTCTTCCCGCTGGCCGCGAAGCCCGGCGGCGTGCTGGTGCGCGCCGGACATACCGAGGCGGCCGTGGATGTCGCGCGGCTTGCCGGCCTCAATCCGTCCGGCGTGATCTGCGAGATCATGTGCGATGACGGCACCATGGCCCGCATGGACGACCTCGTCGCCTTCGCGCAGCTCCACAACCTCAAGATCGGCACGATCCGCGATCTCATCGCCTATCGCCGCCGCTATGATCATCTGGTGGAGCGGGTGGCGGAAACCCGCTTCGACAGCCGGTTCGGCGGCAACTGGACGGCGCTCAGCTTCGTCAACAAGACGACGGGCGGCGAGCAGGTGGCGCTCATCAAGGGGCCGATCGACCCGTCGAAGCCCGTGCTGGTGCGGATGCACGCCATGTCGCTGTTCTCGGACCTGCTGGGCGAGATGAACGATCGCGAGGGGATGCTGGAGCGGGTGATGCGCCAGATCGCCGCCGAGGGGTCGGGCGTCATCGTGCTGCTCAATCGCTATGAACCGAAGGCCTTCTCCAAGCTTTTCGTGGCGCGTTCCGGGCAGGAAACGGATATGGACACCCTGCGCGACTATGGCATCGGCGCGCAGATTCTGGCCGACCTCGGCATTCATGACATGGTCCTGCTGACCAATTCGCGTCACACGCCGGTGGCGCTGGCCGGCTATGGGCTAAACATCGTCGGGGAACGGCCGATCGAGGATGTCGGCTGATGGCGCGCTTCCTGATCGTCGAGGCACGCTTCTACGACCATCTCAACGACCTGTTGATCGCCGGCGCGCGCGCCGCGCTGGAGGCGGCCGGGCACACGCACGAGACGATCACCGTGCCGGGCGCGCTCGAGGTGCCGGGCGCCATCGCGCTCGCCGTCGAGAGCGGCCGTTATGACGGCTTCGTCGCCATCGGCGTGGTGATCCGGGGCGAGACCTATCATTTCGAGATCGTCTCCAACGAGAGCGCGCGCGGCATCATGGCGCTGACCATGGACGGCATCGCCATCGGCAACGGCATATTGACGGTGGAGAACGAGGCGCAGGCGCTGGTTCGCGCCCGTCCCGACGAGGGCGACAAGGGCGGCGGCGCGGCGCGCGCGGCGATCGCCATGCTGGCGCTGCAGGAGCGCTTTGCGTGAAACCGGCCGAACAACCGCGCGCCCAGTCGCGTTCGGCGGCGCGCCTCGCCGCCGTCCAGGCGCTCTACCAGCGCGACATGGAAGGCACGGCGATGCCGCAGCTGCTCCACGAGTTCCACAATCACCGCCTCGGCGCGGTGCTCGACGACGACCAATATCATGAGGCGGAGGTCAGCTTCTTCGACGATGTCGTGACCGGCGTCGACAAGCGGCTGGGCGAGATCGACGGGCTGATTTCCGGCAAGCTGGCCCAGGGCTGGACGCTGGAACGGCTCGACCGCCCGATGCGCGCCCTGCTGCGCGCCGGCAGCTATGAACTGCTCGCCCGCGCCGACGTGCCGACCGGCTCGGTGATTTCCGAATATGTCGATGTCGCCAAGGCCTTCTACGACAAGCGGGAAACCGGCTTCGTCAACGGCCTGCTGGATTCGATCGCCAAGGCGGTGCGCTAGGATTTGGCAGGCGGCACCGGCC
>CAZACH010000101.1:4963-7818 GCA_964483275.1 uncultured Sphingomonadaceae bacterium
GGAATGGCGGGCGCGGGAATGGCGGTGCGGATTTATCGCCCAATGCTCTAAAGCACGATGCTTCGGACAGGCCGGGAAACGTCAGGGGGAATAATGTCGGCTGAAACGCGCTTCATCACGGCGCTGCGCGCGCTGGTCACCGATCCCGCCGCGCGTGGCCTCAGCGACGATGCCGCCGTGCTGACGCCGCCGCCGGGCGAGGACCTCGCCGTCACCCACGACATGATGGCCGAGGGCGTGCATTACCTGCCCACCGATCCGCCCGGCGACGTCGCGTGGAAGCTGCTCGCCGTCAACCTCTCCGACCTTGCCGCCAAGGGCGCGCGGCCGCTGGGCGTGGTGATGGGCTTCACGCTGCGCGACGATTCGGAGTGGGACGACGCCTTCGTCGCCGGCCTCGGCCGGGCGCTGCTGCATTTCGACGTGCCCTTGCTGGGCGGCGACACCGTGCATAGCCGGGGTCCCCGCGTGCTCGGCCTGACCGCGATCGGCGCGGTGCCGCATGGCGGCGCGCCGGCGCGCTCCGGCGCGGAAGCGGGCGACGATCTGTGGCTGACCGGCACGGTCGGCGATGCCGGCCACGGCCTTGCCGTCGCGCTCGGCGATGCCAGCGAGGCCCCGGAGTTGGTCGACAGCTTCCGCCGGCCCGAACCCCGCCTTGCCGCCGGCATCGCGCTGGCGTCTTTCGCCAACGCCATGATGGACGTGTCGGACGGGCTGCTGATCGACAGCGGCCGCATGGCGGTGGCGAGCGGCGTGCGGATCGACATCGACCTCGACAGCCTGCCGCTGTCCCCGCTCTACGTGGAGGCGCGGGGCGATGACCAGTATGCCCGCCTGTTCGCCGCGACGGCGGGCGACGATTATGAACTGCTGCTCGCCGCGCCGCCGGCAAAGCGGGATGCGATCGCCGCGACCGGCCGGCGCCTTGGCCTTGCCATCACCCGGATCGGCGGCGTCGCGGCGGGTCTTGGCGTGTCCGTCCGCGACCGCGACGGCGAGGTGACGCTGCCCGATCGCCTCGGCTATGAGCATGGTGCCTGACAGGCCGCAACGAACGCACGCTTGATCCGGCCGCCAAAGCAAGACATGTTCCCCTCCAAATAAACCAGGGGCGGACATTTGCCCGGACAATCGGGCAGGCCGCACCCATAGTGGGGGTAGGGTGTTCATGTCGGTTTTATTAGCTGCAATTCTATGCGGATTGGCGGCCGTCGCCTACGGTCTCGTCACAAGTCGTTCGGTCCTCGCCGCGTCCGCCGGCAATGCCCGGATGCAGGAAATCGCCGGTGCCATTCAGGAAGGCGCCAAGGCCTATCTCGCCAAGCAATATACGGCGATCGCGGTGGTCGGCGTCGTCGTCGCGCTGCTGGTCTTCTATTTCCTGGGCGTCTATCCGGTCGTCGGCTTCCTGCTCGGCGCGATCCTGTCGGGGCTGACCGGCTTCATCGGCATGAACATCTCCGTCCGGGCCAATGTCCGCACCGCCGAGGCGGCGCGCAGCAGCCTGCAGGGCGGACTGACGCTCGCCTTCCGCTCGGGGGCCATCACCGGCCTGCTGGTGGCGGGGCTGGCCTTGCTCGCGATCACGGTCTTCTATTGGTACATGACCAATGTCGACGGGCTGTCGATTTCCGACCCCGTCCAGCGCCGCGTCATCGTCGAGGCGCTGGTCGCCCTGTCGTTCGGCGCATCGCTGATCTCGATCTTCGCGCGTCTCGGCGGCGGCATCTTCACCAAGGCGGCTGACGTCGGCGCCGATCTCGTCGGCAAGGTCGAGGCCGGCATTCCGGAGGACGATCCCCGCAACCCCGCCGTCATCGCGGACAATGTCGGCGACAATGTCGGCGACTGCGCCGGCATGGCGGCCGACCTGTTCGAAACCTATGTCGTGACGTTGGGCGCGACCATGGTGCTGTCGGCCCTCCTCGTCGGCGGCGTCCAGCTCGAACAGCTCATGCTGCTGCCGCTGATCGCCGGCGGCGTCTGCATCCTGACCAGCGTCATCGGCACCTTTTTCGTGCGTCTCGGCGGCAACCAGTCGATCATGGGCGCGCTCTACAAGGGCTTCATCGTCACCGCCGTGCTGTCGGTTCCGGCGCTCTATCTCGTCACCGCCTGGCTGTTCCCGGACATGAACGCCGTCATCGGCGGCGCGCGCGAGGCGGCGGGGCTGGATGCCGCGCCGCAGGTGGTCGCGGGCGCGGGCGCCTTCACCGCCATGGACCTGTTCTGGTCGATGATGGTCGGGCTTGCGGTCACGGGCCTCATCGTCTGGATCACCGAATATTATACCGGCACCAACTACCGGCCCGTGCGCTCGATCGCGCGCGCGTCGGAAACCGGGCACGGTACCAACATCATCCAGGGCCTCGCCGTCAGCCTTGAGGCGACTGCCCTGCCGACGCTGGTGATCTGCGCCGGCATCGTCGTCAGCTATCAGCTCGCCGGCCTGATCGGCATCGCCTTCGCGGCGACCGCGATGCTGGCGCTGGCCGGCATGGTCGTGGCGCTCGACGCCTATGGCCCGGTGACGGACAATGCCGGCGGCATCGCCGAGATGGCGGGGCTGGAGGGCGAGGTGCGCGACCGCACCGACGCGCTCGACGCGGTCGGCAACACCACCAAGGCCGTCACCAAGGGCTATGCCATCGGTTCGGCGGGCCTCGGCGCGCTGGTGCTGTTTGCGGCCTATTCCTACGATCTGGAGTATTTCGCGCAAAACAGCGCCCAGTTCCCATATTTCGCCGATGTCGGCGAGATTTCCTTCTCGCTTTCCAACCCCTATGTGGTGGCGGGGCTGATCTTCGGCGGCCTGATCCCCTACCTCTTCGGCGGCATCGCCATGACGGCCG
>CAZACH010000102.1:0-7809 GCA_964483275.1 uncultured Sphingomonadaceae bacterium
GTCGACCTCCACCGCCTCGAACAGGGCGTGGAGCGTCTCGGGCGGGAAAGTCTCCCATGCGGTCGTCATGCCGCCGCCGCCTCGCCATGATGGGACAGCGACGCCCGCCCGCGATAGACCGCCAGCGTCGGGACCAGCGTGAACAGCGCCTTCATGCCCATGCCGCCGACATAGGCGATGCCGGCGCCGACCAGCCCCAGCCAATGGATCAGGACGACCAGCACGATCCCATAGCCGAGCGCGGCAAGCCCCTCCGCGACCAGCGCGGCGCGCTGCCGGCCGGCCATGTAGAGCAGCGATTCGAGCGGGAAACTCGCCGTCGAGACCAGCAGCGACACCGCCATGATCCGCAACAGGTCGAACGCCTCCACATAGCGTTGGCCGAAGACCAGCGCGATCAGCGGCTCGCCGCCGGTCATCACCACCAGCAGCATCACAAGGCCCATGCCGCCGGCGAGCAGGCCGGTGCGCAGGGCGAGCCGCCAGGGCTGCTTGCTGGCCGGATCGAGGCGCATGATCTCCGGATAGAAGCTCTTTTCGAGAAATCCCGCCGGCTTGCCCGCCGATTCGAAGAAGGTCGAGGCGATCCTGAACAGCCCGGCAGCGGCCGGCCCGAGCATCCCGCCGACGATCACATTGCTGAGCGGCCCCCAGGCCGACCAGATCGAATGGGCGATGTTCGTCGTCCAGACGAAGTCCCACGCCCCCTTGATCCGCCGCGCCGGCGCAAGCAGGCCGGGGCGCAGCGCGTGCCTTATTCCCCGGCGCTTCAGTTCGCGGGCGGCGAAGAACCAGAGCAGCAGGTCGCCCGCCAGTTCGGCCACATACCAGCTGATGACGAAGCCCGCGAAGCCGAGGCCGCCGACATAGGAAACGACGCCGCCGATCGCCATCAGCAATGGCGTCACGAGCTGCTGGACGGCGATATGGTCGAAGCGGTCGAGCGTGCGCAGAATGCCGGTCGGGGTCGCGGCGGTCATGATCGGAATGAGCGTGCAATAAAGCAGCGCGAGCGCGAGGTCCCTGTCGTCGATGCCCACCCAGCGGGCGAGGAAGGGCAGCAGCGTCATGCCGGCGACGAGGCCGACCGCGCCGCTCGCCAGATCGAGGCCGAAGGAAAAGCGCGTGGCGTCGCGGAAGCGCGCGACATCCTTGCGGACCAGCGCCGGCGCGCCGAAGCGGACGATGAACTGCCAGGTCTGGAACTTGACCAGCGCGCTGACGCCGCTGGCAAAGGCCTGCACCACCGCCAATGTCCCGAACAGGGCCGGCGACAGCGCATGGCCGGCGCAGGCCAGCGCGATCAGGCTCAACAGCGCGCCGCCGAGCTTGCCCGACCCCAGATAGGCGGCATTGCGGAGGATGGCGCGAAAGGCGCCGTCGGCGAACCAGTGCTTCATCGGGGCGTCGGATATGGCGGGACCGTCCAGCCATATCGCGTCTCCAGCAGGTCCGCGATCGCGGCTTTCGCCCTGGCCTGCACGTCGTGGAGCGGTGCGTCGGCGTCGAGTTCGACGATCGGCGCGCCCTGAAAGGTCAGGCGGGACAGATCGCCGATCTTGCGGGCGAGCGCGGCGGGGCGATGATCGGGCTTGCGCGCCTGTGCGACCTCAAGGCTTACATTGAGGCGGATCAGCAGGTCGGGCCGATGGGCGACCATGGCCTCCAGCTTGCGCCGCTCCCGGCGCGCCAGCCAGCCGACCAGCCCGGTCGCGCGGGCATTGCCCAGCCCGACGCCGTCCATCGGCCCCGGCACCTCGGTCTGGGGAAAACGGTCCGCGATGATGAGATGGCCCGCCCGCCGCAGCTTCATCATGCGCCGGAAGCGGCGCTCCCGGCGCACGGTGAAGGCATAGATGCCGATCGCGGTCGCGAGGCCCGGTCCCTGTTCGGTCTGGGCGGTCTTGGCCTTCCTGTAGACGGCGCGCTCCAGCCGGGCGCCGAACAGCGGCATCCGGCCAAGCGCCCGGCCGATATTGCCGCTCTGCTTGCCGAGATGGCAGATCGCGGTCGGCTGGACCTCCGCCAGCCAATCCCGCAGCACCTGCGTCATGGTGGACTTCCCCGACCCGTCGCAGCCGACGATGGCGATCAAGGGAGGAAGCGAAGAAGCATGCATTGTCGAATGGAATCCCGGGGGTGTTCTTGAACGAGGGGCGGGCGTTGGATGATCCGGTCGTCAAGTCGCCCTGATCGACCGGCCGATCGCATTCAGCGCGATGGCCAGTACAGATTCGTAAGGCAGCCTCGCATCTATTTCGAATATTCTGGCGCCATTATAGTTTATGCGGGGCATATTCCTGGTCTTGTCGCGCAATTCGGCGAGGGGATGATCCGATTTGCGGCTGTAGGCCGTCTCCGCGTCGATCACCAGGCGGATGATCATCTCGGGATTCTGCTCGGCCATGCGCTCATAGATCCGCTGCTCCCGCCGCGCGAGCCTGCGCACGAGCCGGTTGTTGCTGCGCTCGACCGCGATCCCCGGCCCGTCATAGTGGAAGCCGGAGATTTCCGCCTGGGGATAGCGTTCGGCGATAATCAGCACGCCGCTTTGCGCCCGCCGTTTCAGGCGGCGCAACTGCCGGACCCGCCACAGGGAAAACAGATACATGACGGTCGCCGTGAAGGGGCCGGGGACCTTCTTCTTCATGTCCTGCGCCCGGCGAACCTTGGTCGCGAGATAGCGTTCGAGGGCCACGCCGATCAGCGGCAACTGCTTGACCCTGTCGCCCGCCTCACCGGAAATCAGGCCCATATAGCGCCGTTCGGTCGGCCGTCCCTGCCCGAGGGTGGCGACCAGATCCTTGACGAGCCGCGTCTTGCCGGCGCCGTCGCAGCCGACGACGGCGATCACGCCGGGGAGCCGGCGGGGCTGAACGGCAGGCGCCGCCTCCCGGATCGGGGCGGCCCCACGGAAGGCGTTGGCGTCGATGCGTTCACAGGTCGCGTTCGACTGTCTTGTCCACATGATAGGTCTCCGCGCGCCGCCGGGGCGCGCCAAATCAGATTGAATGCTGGGAAGCTGCGGCTGCTGTTCAGCCGGGCGGGCCGGAGCCGGCGTTCAGCCCCCGGGTTCCACGCACGGCGGCCCATGCCGCCCGCAGGACCTCGGCGTAGGGCGCCTGCCCATCGAGATCGACGATCCGCGCGCCGTTGAAGCGGAGCGTCGGGATGACGCCCACCTTGTCCCGCAGCATCGCGAGCTTGTGATCGGGCTTGCGCGCATGCGCCGTCTCCGCATCGACGTTGAGCCGGATCAGCAGCGCTGGCGCATGACGCGCCATATCCGCGTAGAGGCGCTGCTCCCGCCCGGCGAGCCATCGGACGAAGGCGCTGCTCGCATGGCCCGCGACCAGACCCGGCCCATCGAAATAAAAGCCCGGCACCTCGGCCTGCGGATAGCGGTCGGCGATCACGACGACGCCCCGACGATTGAGGGCCAGCATGCGTCGGAACTTGTGGCGCCGCCATTGGGACAGAAGGTGGATGACGAGCGCGGTGATCGCATCCGGCGCGGCGGATTTGTCCCCGTCGCCATGGGCACGCCGGCTCCTGCGCACCAGATAGCGCCCGATCGCCGGGCCGATCAGCGGCAGGCCGAGAATGCGCCGCAGAATATTTCCCGAGTCCTGCCCCAGATACAGGAACTCCGTCCGGCCCTCGCCCTGCAAACCGGCATATAAATCGGCGGTCAAAGTGGATTTTCCGGCGCCGTCGCAGCCGACGACGGCAATAACCCGGTCGAGGATGATTGCCGTGCCGTCCCGCGCGGACACCCGAAAGGTCGGGGAATCGCCTTCATTGACTTCCAATAATGTGTCCGGGGCGGTCGCTACACGGGTGACGCAGGAATAATTCTCAACCATAAGCGCATAGACGCTTGGGGAATCCCGGCTATTCCCTTGCCATGCGGGTCATGGCGCCCCAACCGCCAGGACATCGCACGCCGCCGCTTGCAGCACTCGCTGGGCAACGCTGCCGAGCAATGCCCGGGCGAGGATATTGTGGCCTTGCAGGCCCAGCGCGAGCAGGTCGATCCGGCCGCCGCGCGCAAGGGCGACCAGCGTGTCCGCCGGCGCGCCCTGGGCGATTTGCATGTGGACGGGCGTCGAGATATGCTCCTGATCGGCCAGGAAATCCCGCAGCCGCCGACGCGCCGTGCTGCTCCTTTCGCTGCGATAGCGTTCGATCTCGCTGCGGGGCGTGCCGACCTTGAGCATCGTCTGTTCGAATTGCAGCGGGATATCGACGATGTGGACGAGGTCGATCGACGCCTCTTGCGCAAGCCCCGCCGCGACGCGGAGCACGGCTTCGGACGTGGCGGAGAAATCCACCGCCACGGCGATCCTCTCATAGCGCGCCGGCTTCACATTCCGCGCGACGAGAATGGGGCAGGGGGCCAGCCGCACCAGCCGGTCGGCCGTCGATCCGAACAGCCGCTCCCGAACCGTGTGGGGCTTGCCCGGCCCGATCACCAGAAGGTCGGCCTGCTCGCGCTGTGCGAGATCATGGAGAATCGCGTGGGGCACGCCGGTGTCGACGACGATGTCCACCGCATTTCGCGGCCCGATCATCTGCCTGATGCGGTCATCGGCGTGCTGCCGGAGCGCCGCCAGCGGCAAGGTCATGCCGGCGGCGTTCCATGCGACGATATCGCCGACATTCTCGACGACATGGACGAGGACGAGTCGCGCGCCATGCTGCGCCGCCAGTTGCAGCGCGCGATCCGGAACCGGGTCGCCATCGGTTTCCAGGGCCAGTGCGGCGATGATCGTTCGAATGGACAAGGCCTTGCTCCCTTTGGATCAATGATTCCGATGCCGGTCGACGATCGCCATCAGGGCATCGTCAGGACCGCGCTGGCAATGCTGAAATAGATCAGCACCCCGGCGGCATCCGCGATCGACGTCACCAGCGGGGTGCTCGCGGTCGCCGGGTCCAGACGCAGCCTGCTCAGGATGAAGGGCAGCAGCATGCCGATCAGGCTGCCGACGATGACGATCAGGATCATCGACAGGGCGATGACCAGCGCGATCTCCCTGCCGCCGCGAAACACGCCGATCACCGCGATCGCGGCCGCCATGCTGAGGCCGAGCAGGATGGCGACGCCCAGTTCCCGCCCGAACACCCGGCCCCAGTCGGCGAGCGCGATATCGCCCGTCGCCAGCGCGCGGATCATCAGCGTCGCCGACTGCGAGCCGGCATTGCCGCCGGAGGCGATGAGGATGGGCAGGAAGAACATCAATGCCAGATGCGCGGCGATGGTGTCCTCGAAATGCGCGATGCCGGCGCCGGAGAAGATATTGCCGAAGACCAGCAGCATCAGCCACGAAATCCGCGCCCGGTAGAGCTTGGGAATGCTGGCGGTCGCGACGCTTGAATCGAGGTTGGTGATCGTCGCGACACGGTGGAAATCCTCCGTCGCCTCCGCTTCCATCACGTCGAGCGCATCGTCATGGGTGATGATGCCGACAAGATGATCCTGCGCGTCGATCACCGGCAGTGCGACCACGTCGTAACGGGCGATCCGGCGCGCGGCGTCGACCTCGTCGTCGTCAACCCGGATCGCGTGGGTGTTCACGTCCATGATGTCGGCGATCTTCGCCCTGGGCGGGGCGGTTATCAGGTCCTGAAGCCGCACGGCGCCAAGCAGCTTGCGGTTCTCGTCGATCACATAGGCGCGGTTGATCGTTTCGGCGTCCGGCGCTTCACGGCGCAACAGGGTCAGCGCCGCCGTGGCGCTGGCCTCCAGTGGAAGGGCCGCATATTCGGACGTCATGATCGCGCCGGCGGTTCCCTCGCCATAGGAGGCAAGCTGGCGTATATCCTCGCGCTCCGCCTGCGCGAGCGCCGGCATCAGCGTCTCGCGCTGGTCTTCGGAAAGCTCCTGATACAGGTCGGCGCGGTCATCGGCCTTCATCTCCATCACGATGGCGGCCAGGGCCGCGCGCGGAATCACCGTCGCCAGCAGCGACTGATATTCGGGCGTGAGATAGCCGAACACGTCGGCTTGCCGCCGCACGCCGGTTTGCGCGAGCACGTGCCAGCCGTTGCGGGCCGGCAGCTTTTCGAGCGCCGCGGCGATGTCGGCCGGATGCTCGCCCGCGATCCGCGCGGCAATGTCCTGGGGCGTTGCGTGTTGAAGGAGGGTCTGGAGTTCGAGGAGATCGTGGTTCATCTGATGCCTCCGTCATGCCTGTCGAGGCATGGAGACGGAACCGGATTAACGGTATAATGATCCCACACCGCAGCGGCGCTGATGTTGCCGGAATGTCGAAGCGGCCGCGCATGACAGCGGCGCGGCCGCGCTACTAGACCCTTCGTCCATGATGTCTGCTCCGCTCGCTGGAGTCCGAAGGAATGACCGACCCGTCGGGGCGCAGCTATGCGACGGCGCGGGGCAAGGTCAAGCAGGGGGTCATGCGGCCGGGGCCGGGGCCGGGACACAATCCTCCGCGACATGCGTTGGCGGCACATGATCCGGGAGCGACATGATGCGGCGGCCACGGTCGACAACAGGCTTGCCAGGAGCGCGGGCGCGCTCGCGCAAAGCGCCCGCGAGCAGACCGATAGCGCCGATCGGCGCACCGAGCTTGCCGCGGACCGGACGGTGCTGGCGGCTGAGCGGACCTATGCCGCCTGGGTGCGCACCGGCCTCGCCGCGCTCGCCGCCGGCATCGGCGCGCGCGCCTTGCTCGAAGATGTCGTGTCCCTGCCGCTTGCGATGGCGACAGGCTCGCTGCTCATCCTGTTCAGCGGGTTCTGCTTCCTGGCGGCGGTGTGGCGGCAGATGATGAAGGTGGCGCCGCCCGGGCCGGATGCAAGACGGCTGCCGTCGTGGCTGCTCCTGATCGTCAACGGATTCCTGACGCTCGTCAGCCTCGCGGCGCTCGCCGGCATCTGGGCGCTATAGTCTCCGCCGCGCGAGCGGGTTTGATCGGTTGAAGGCGGGGCGTTTCCTACCAGGGATGCACCGTGCCGTCCCACCTCAGGAACTCGCCCGAACGCTCGATCGTCCAGTCCGCGGTCACCTGGCGGATGCCGGCGGCGCTTTCCTGCGGCGTGATGTCGGCATCGGGGCCGCTCATGTCGGTTTGGACATAGCCGGGATGCAGGATGCCGACGATGATCCCCTTGTCCTTGAGGTCGATCGCAACCCCGCGCATGAGGCGGTTGAGCCCGGCTTTCGCCGTCGAATAGGGATACAGGCCGCCATAAGGCCAGGTCGACGCGGCCAGCTGGCTGGAAATGTTGATCACCTTCGCGCCGGCCCGCATATGCGGCAGGAAGGCCTGTAGCACGCGCAAGGGGCCCAGCGTCATGACGTTGAGCACGTCCTGCCAAACCGCCCAGTCGGATGATCCGACGTCGAGTTCCGGGGGGAGCGTCCCGAGTATGCCGGCAACGTTGAACAGGATGTCGACGGTGGCGTCGCCCAAAGCCGCCGCCCCGGCGAGCACCGACTCGTCCCGGCCGACATCCATCTCGTGCACTGTGATGCGACCGCCGGAAGCGGCGGCAACCGCCTTGAGTTCGTCCGCCGCATCGAGGCTGCGACAGAATGCGAAGACCCGGGCGCCGTCATTCCCATAGCTCTTGACCAGTTCGAGCGCGATCCCCCGCGCGGCTCCCGTGATGGCGATCGTCGTCATGGTCGTGTCGTGCTCCTCTCCTTTGCCGACCGCATGCAGGCGCCGACATTACATATGCTAGCTTACCAATGTCTTCCGCGCCGGCAAGGTCATTCACCCAAAATTGTCCGCCGTCAGCACCAATGGCACAGATTTGCGGTTGTGATTTAAGGAGGGT
>CAZACH010000103.1:0-7786 GCA_964483275.1 uncultured Sphingomonadaceae bacterium
CGGGAGATAGTATCAGAATAGCGTCCATGGAGCCGGTGCCGGAGGGACGGCGCTCGGTGCGCTTCACGTTCCAGAGCGATGGCGGCGCCTTTGCGGGCGGGGAACTGGTGATCGCAATCGATGGCCGACAGGTCGCGCGGGGCCGTGTACCTCGAACCATCATGGGGCTGGGCGGTATTGGTGAGACTCTGGATATAGGCAGAGATACGGGCGTACCGGTTTCCGATGATTTCGGCCGCGCGCCCTTCAGCGGACGCATCTTGCGCGTTGACGTTACCTTGAGGGATTGAGCAGCGCGCGCTCGATCAGCGCCGCTCTCAAACCCCTTCACCTTTTCCCTCACAAGAGACAGCGCCTATCGGGATGATACGGGATCGCCCAGTCGTATTTCACCTGCCGAGTCTCTCCCTTGCAGCGTCTTTCATACCAATATTTGTTGATGTCCGCCGAAAGTTGGCCCGTTCATCGAGAAATGTGTGAATCGGCCTGCAACATTGGCTCTGACGCAGTTTTGATGATGTGCGATCATGTCGCGCCGATCAGTCGAGCCTGAAGAAGGTCAAGTTTTTCGCAGCCGTACATCTGACGTTTGATCGCATCGGGGGGTCGTCCAATGGGATCGAGAGCCTCGGTACATGCCAGTATCCGTGCCTTGATGTCTCCTCGCCCGGCCGCGCCGTCTATCGCTATCGCACCGCCCTCAAATATGGCGACAAGGAGGCGGCAGAGGCGGCTCTGACGGAGTTGGGCGAGTACGGCTCAATCCTCAGCGACGACGAGTGAGGGTGTGGGGCCAGCGTAACTACAACGTAGCGATCTACTGCCCGAAATGGACCAAAATCGACCCTCCCGCCTGTTTTTGGCAGGAAGGAAATGTTCAAAAAATGGCGGAAATAGTGGCTCCCCGGGCCGGATTCGAACCAGCGACCAACCGGTTAACAGCCGGTTGCTCTACCACTGAGCTACCGGGGAGCAGCCCTTGCGGGCGAGGCGGGGCTATATAGGGGTCGCCGCGCCATGGCAACCGTCTAGACGAAGCAAATCAGGTTGCAAACTGTTCGGCGACGATGCGGTCGTCCAGCGCCTGGTCGGGATCGAACAGCAGGGTGAGCTTCGTGGCGCGGTTGGTGGCGACGATGACGTGCGAAACGTCACGGACCTCGCGCTGGTCGGCGACCGCGCTGACCGGGCGTTTGGCGGCGTCGAGGATGTGGAATTCGATGATCGCGCTGTCGGGAATCAGCGCGCCGCGCCAGCGGCGGGGGCGGAAGGGACTGATCGGGGTGAGGGCGAGCAGGCTGCTTTCCAGCGGCAGGATCGGTCCGTGCGCCGACAGATTATAGGCCGTCGATCCCGGCGGGGTCGCCACCAGCACCCCGTCGCAGACCAGTTCCTGCAGGCGCACGCGGCCGTCGATGGTGATTCTGACCTTCGCCGTCTGGCGGGTTTCGCGCAGCAGCGAGACCTCGTTGATCGCCGCGCTGATCACCCGGTTGCCGCCGATGGTGTGGGCTTCCATCTCCAGCGGGTTGAAGGAGACCCGGCGGGCGCGCTGCAACCGATCCATCAGGCGGTCGGTGCGATATTCGTTCATCAGGAAGCCGATGGTGCCGAGGTTCATGCCGAACACCGGGAGCGGCCGATGCATGTCGAGCATCTCGTGCAGCACCTCCAGCATGAAGCCGTCGCCGCCGAGCGCGACGAGCAGGTCGGCTTCGCGCTGGTCCACGAACTCATAGGCTTTCTGGAGGGTCTGCGCGGCCTTCTGCGCGGCCTCGGTCGGGGAGGCCGCGATGGCGATCCTGGGTAAGCTCATCCGCCGGTGATGCTCATTGCGCGCGGTGCGGAAGGGGCCTGGCCGTGGCGATCGATTCGGACATCACGGCCCTCCTGACAGTGCCGACAAGCGGACGCGCGGCACCAAGACTGATCCAGCCACAAGCATGATATTTTAAGGTAGGCGCATGATTATGACGACGCAAGCCTCCCATCGGGGGCTTGGACAGCGATGTTAATCCGGATTAACCTAGATGGACAATCGCCGATTGCGGGCGGCGCGACCGAGGGACAGCATGAGCGCGATGAGGCGCACGCAGCCAATATTCCTTGTGTCTCCGCGCTACCGTGACGAGGTGGCGGCGGCCATAGAGGCGTATGGCCGCCCGGTGATCGCCGCCCGGCGCGCCCGCGATGCCGAGCGGCGGTTCAGCCAGTCGGGCGCTTCGGTGGTGGTGGTGGACGCGCGCGGCGCGCTGGAGGCGGGGCTGGAGGTCGCGCGGACCCTTGCCGGCGCGGTCGAGGCGCAGGGCGGCGCGATGCTGCTGCTGCTGTCGCGTGGCGACATGGCGGCGCTGGAGCGCGTCTACGACGCCGGCGCGACCCATTTCCTGATGAGCCCTTTCGGCGCCGCCGAACTGGCGCAGGCCATCCGCTTCGCCGAGCGGGGCGCGCGGCGCTTCGGCGGCGGACGGGGGAAGGCCCGGCCGCCCGCGCCGGAGCCGCTCGACGAGACGGCGCTCGGCTGGACCTATCGCGTCGCCGATCGCAAGCTGTGGCCGTCGCCCGGCATGGCGGATGCGCTCGGCGTGCCGACGCATGAGCCGATCACCCTGTCCCACGCCTGGCGCCTGCTGGAGCGCGAGGGCCGCGAGTTGGCGCGGGAGGCGGTGCGCCGCCTGCTCAGCACCGGCCGGGCCACCGCCTTCGCGCACCGCCTGCGCACCGTGGCGGGCGAGCGCCGGCTTGCGCATCATCTGCGGTTCGACCGGGATTCCACCGGGCGGGTGACGGGGATCGCGGCCTCGGTGGAGGATCTCGACGCGGTGGTGACGGAGCGGCGCCGATCGACCAATTTCGACCAGCTGACGACCCTGTCGAACGTGGCGTCGCTGCGCGACTGGATCGACGCCCGGCTGACGCCGCCGCGTCAATCGGACCCGGCGGCGGTGCTGCTGATGGTCGCGATCAGCCGGTTCGACGCCATCAACGCGGCCTATGGCAGGGCGGTCGGCGATGCGCTGCTGACCGGCATCGCGCGGCGCCTGCGCCGTCTGGTCGATGACGAGGATGGCGACGCCGCCTGCGTCGCGCGGCTCGGCGGCGCGGAGTTCGGCCTCGCCTTGCCCGGCCCGGTCACGGTGGGCAACGCCGTCATGCTCGCCGGGCGGATCGGGGAGAGTTTCCGGCGGCCGTTCATCTGCGAGGGGCAGGTCGTCCATCTTGCCTGCCGCATCGGCATCTCGATCGCCGATGCGGAGGTGGCCGACGCCGAGGACCTGCTGCGCCGCGCCAGCGCCGCGCTCGCCCAGGCCAAGGACAATGAGCCGAACGGCTATCAGGTCTATATGTCCGATGCCGATGGCGAATCGATCGCCGAGGAGGCGGCGCTCGAAAGCGATCTGCGGCGCGCCTTCGCGGAGGACCAGCTGGAGATATTGTTCCAGCCGCAGATCGAGATTTCCAGCAACGCCCAGATCGGGGTGGAGGGGCTGGCGCGCTGGCGGCACCCGCGGCTGGGCCTGATTTCCGCCACCCGCCTTTTCGAGGTCGCCGAACGCGCCGAAATCTCCATGGAGCTTGGTCGCCACGTCCTCAGCAAGGCGCTGCGCGAGGCGGCGGCATGGCCCGAATCCCTGTCGTCGCTGCGCCTGTCGCTCAACGTCACCGCCGCCGACCTCGCCACCGAGCAGTTCGAGGACATGCTGGTCCAGCTGATCGTCGAAAGCGGCTTCCCGATGGGCCGCCTGACCATCGAGGTGACGGAAGGCGATCTGATCGAGGATCTGGAGCGGGCCTCGCGCGTGCTCGCCGGGCTGCGCGCGCGGGGGATGCAGGTGGCGATCGACGATTTCGGGACGGGCTATTCCTCGCTCGCCTATCTGAAGGCGCTGCCGCTCGATTATCTGAAGCTCGACCGCGCGCTCGTCGTCGACCTCGCCGGCCATGCCCGCGACCGCATGGTTTTGCAGGCGGTGATCGACCTTGCCCGCTCGCTCGGCCTGTTCGTCGTGGCCGAAGGGGTGGAGAATGAAGCGCAGCTCGATCATCTCGCCCGCGCCGGCTGCAACATCTATCAGGGCTTCCTGGCCGCGCCGCCCCTGTCGAGCGCCGCGCTGATCGAATTCTCCGCCCGCCACGGGGCGCTTCACGCGACGGCGGCCTGAGCGCGGGCAACGGCCCGGCGCGCATCCCTTGCAAAGCGCTTCCACCAACCGGGATCACGCACTAAGGTCCGCCGCGATTATGGACCGGGGAGTGGCGGTTGGCCGACGAACGTGAGATTGACAGGGCTTTCCTGAGGGAAGTCGACGATGAACTGCGCCGCGACCAGTTGACCGGCTGGTGGGAGCGCTGGGGCAAGCTGCTGCTTGTCGTCATCGGCGTCGGCCTGCTCCTGCTTGCCGGCACGCTGTGGTGGCGGGAAGAGCAGAAGAAGCAGGCCGGCGAGGATGCCGTCGCCCTGTCGCAGGCGCTGGACGCCCTCGAAGCCGGGCGCAGCAACGATGCCAGGGCGAAGCTGGAGGGGCTGCAGCAGTCCGACCGGGTCGCCTATCGCGCCGCCGCCGCGCTGGCGCAGGCCGACGCGCTGGTGAAGGCCGGCAAGGAAGGCGAGGCGGCGGCGCAATTCGGCCGTGTCGCCGCCGACAAGGCCCTGCCTCAGGTCTATCGCGACCTGTCGCTTCTGCGCCAGACGATGCTTGAATATGACAAGCTGAAGCCCGCCGAGATCGTCGACCGCCTGAAGCCGCTGGCCGTCGATGGCGCGCCGTGGTTCGGCAGCGCGGGGGAGATGGTGGCGATCGCCTATCTCAACGACAACAAGCCGGAACTGGCGGGGCCGCTGCTGGCCGCCATCGCCAAGAGCAATGCCGTGCCCGGCACGCTGCGGACGCGCACCGCCCAGCTCGCCGGCCAATTGGGATTCGATGCCTTGCCTGATACCGAAAACACGGAAAAAGCGGGGACCGCACAATGAAGTCTGGTTCGGTGACGCGGGGCGTTCTGATTCTCGGCCTGGTGGCCCTGTCCGGCTGCGGCATTTTCGGCGGCGGTGGCGAAAAGAAGGCGCGCACGCCGGTTCTGGGCGAGCGCCTGCCGGTGCTGGCCTATGAAGGGCTGGTCGAGGCCGACCCCGAACTGGCCGGCCTGCCGGTCGAACTGCCGTTCGCGGTCGTCAACGCAAGCTGGACGCAGCCGGGCGGCAATGCCGCGAAATCCATCGGCCATGTTGAAACCGACGCGTCCTTGTCCGAAGCCTGGCGCGTGTCGATCGGCAAGGGCAACAGCAAGAAGGCCCGGCTGGCGAGCGCGCCGGTCGTCGACGGCGGCCGCGTCTTCACGATCGACACCGAAGCGCAGGTCCGCGCCACCAACGCCGACACCGGCCGCTCGATCTGGTCGCACCGTATCGAGATGGAAAAGGAAAGCAGCCGCCTTGCCTTTGGCGGCGGCGTTTCGGTGAGCGGCGAGCGCGTCTATGCAAGCACCGGCTATGGCATTGTCGAGGCGATGGACGCGGCGACCGGCAACCGGGTCTGGCGGGTCAATGTCGGCGTGCCCCTGCGCGGGGCGCCGACGATCGCCGACGATCGCCTGTTCGTGATCAGTCAGGACAATCAGCTGTTCGCCCTGTCGCTCGCCGACGGCGCCGCGCAGTGGGACATGGCGGCGACCGTCGAGACCTCCGGCCTGTTCGGCGCGGCCAGCCCGGCGACAGCGCAGGGCACCGTGGTGGCCGGTTTCTCGTCGGGCGAACTGCTTGCCCTGCGCGTCGAGAATGGCCGGGTCGTCTGGCAGGACGCGCTCGCCCGGACCGGCATCTCGACCTCGGTCGCCACCCTGTCGGACATCGACGCCTCGCCGGTCATCGACAATGGGCAGGTGTTCGCGGTCGGCAAGGGCGGACGCATGGCGGCGCTCGAACTCAACACCGGCCAGCGCATCTGGGAGGTCAATGTCGCCGGCACCTCGACGCCGGCCGTCGTCGGCGACTGGATCTTCGTGGTGACGGACGACGCCAAGGTCGTCTGCCTGGCGCGCAATTCGGGCAAGGTGCGCTGGATCGCGCAGCTGCCCGCCTTCCGCGACAAGAAGGACAAGAAGGGGCCGATCAGCTGGGCCGGCCCGCTGGTGACCTCGAACCGGCTGGTGCTGGTCAACTCGCGCGGCAGCATGGTGTCGCTGTCGCCGACGGATGGCGAGACGCTGTCCACCCAGAAGCTGTCCGACGGCACCTATCTGCCGCCGGTCGCCGCCAACAAGACGCTCTATGTCCTGACCGAGGACGGTCGCCTCAGCGCCTGGCGCTGAGGCCCATAATACAGGAAAGGGGCGCCGGAACATGGCCCGGCCGACTGTTGCTATTCTCGGCCGGCCCAATGTGGGCAAGTCGACCCTGTTCAATCGCCTCGTCGGGCGCCGGCTCGCGCTGGTCGACGACCTGCCCGGCGTCACCCGCGACCGGCGGGAGGGCGATGGCCGCCTGCATGACCTGGAGTTCCGGGTCATCGACACCGCCGGCTTCGAGGAGGCCGAGGCGGAGAGCCTTGCCGGGCGCATGCGCGCGCAGACCGAGGCGGCGCTGGACATCGCGGACGCCGCGCTGTTCATGATCGACGCGCGCGTCGGGCTGACGCCGCTGGACCGCACCATCGCCGACTGGCTGCGCGCGTCGCAAACGCCGGTGATCCTGATCGCCAACAAGGCGGAGGGCAAAGCGGGCGAGGGCGGCACGATGGAGGCCTATGAGCTGGGCCTCGGCGATCCCTTGCCCTTCTCCGCCGAGCATGGCGAGGGGCTGGTCGAGCTGTTCGAGCAGCTCCACCCGATTCTCGATCCCATCATCGCGCGGGACGAGGAGGAGGCTGAGGCCGCGCCGCAACCGATCCCCGCCGAGGGCGAGGAGATCGACGGCGAGGCGGATGAGGACAGCATCGACACCTCGCCGCTCAAGCTCGCCATCGTCGGACGGCCCAACGCCGGCAAGTCGACGCTGATCAACCGGCTGGTCGGCGAGGAGCGGCTGATCACCGGGCCGGAAGCCGGCATCACGCGCGACTCCATCTCGATCGACTGGGAGTGGCAGGGCCGGCCGGTGCGCCTCATCGACACGGCGGGCCTCAGGCGCCGCGCCAAGGTGACGGGCAAGCTGGAGCGGCTGTCCGCCGCCGACACCCGCCGCGCCATTGATTTCGCGGAGGTCGTCGTGCTGCTGCTCGACGGCACGCTGGGGCTGGAGGCGCAGGACCTGCGCATCGCGTCGGCGGTGATCGAGGAAGGGCGCGGCTTCCTCGTCGCGCTCAACAAATGGGATATCGCGCCGGAGCAGAGCCGCAATTACCAGGGCGTCAAGCGGGCGCTGGAGGAGGGGCTGGCCCAGATCAAGGGCACGCCGCTGCTCACCGTGTCCGGCAAGACCGGCAAGGGGCTCGACACGCTGATCGAGGTGGCGCTCGGCGTGCGCGACAAGTGGAGCCGGCGCATCTCGACGGCGCGGCTCAACCGCTGGTTCGGCGCGGCCGTCGAGCAGAATCCGCCGCCGTCCGTCGGTGGCCGGCGCATCAAGTTGCGCTACATCACCCAGGCGCGGACCCGGCCGCCGACCTTCATTGTCTTCGGCAACCGGACCGACCAGTTGCCGGAAAGCTATCGGCGTTATCTGGTCAACAGCCTGCGCGACGCGCTCGATCTGGCGGGCGTGCCGATCCGGCTTTCTTTCCGGTCGAGCAAGAATCCGTTCGATCGCTGATGGCCCGTCGGTTGCGGCAGGAGGCTTGATGGCGGATTT
>CAZACH010000104.1:0-7730 GCA_964483275.1 uncultured Sphingomonadaceae bacterium
GATAAGGCTCGTCCGCGCGGGCCGGGGCGTCGTCGCCGCTCGCGTCCGCGAGGGCGAGGAGGGCGGGCGGGACCGTGGCGAGTTCGGTCGAGATCGACAGCTCCGCGCCCAGCGCATGGACGGCTTGCAGATAATGTTCGAGCAAGGCGGTCGCCTGCCGGCGCAGCGCCATGTCGAGCGAGGCGGCGCCGACATTGGGGTTGCCGTCGCGGTCGCCGCCGATCCAGTTGCCGAGCCGCAGGAAGGAAGGCGGGCGCTCGCCGAGCAATTGTTCCCAGCGCGCATAGAGGCGGGGCAGGGCGGGCAGGAAGCTGTCGCGCATATAGGCGACGGCGGTATCGACCTCGTCGGCCACGAAAATGCGCGCCTTGCGCAGGGCACGGGTCTGCCACAGCAGCGAAATCTGGCGGATCAGCGCCGTTTCCAGATCATCGCCGTCGGCCGAGAGGGTTGCCCCCGCGTCGCGCAGCGCCATCAGGTCGGCGATGCGGTTCTTGTGGTCGAGGATGCTTTTGCGGCGGACCTCGGTGGGATGGGCGGTCAGCACCGGCACGATCAAGGCCCCGTCGAGCAGCGCGGCCGCCCGCGCCGGCTCGATGCCGTCCTGCTTCAGCCGGGCCAGCGTCGATTCGACGTCGACCATGTCGGCGGTCCGGCGGGCCAGCCGGTCCTCGGCAAGATTGGCGAGCATCGAGAACAGCATGAAGCCGCGCGTGAAGGCGAGGCTTTCTTCCGGGTCGAGCGCGTCCAGCCCGGTATCGACGGTTTCCGCGCTTGCCAGCCCGCGATGCCGGTCGACCGAGGCGCGGCGGATATATTCGATGCGCCGGAACAGCTTCTCGCCGCCGTGCGCGCGAATGACGTCGCCGAGCAGCCGTCCCAGATAGCGGATGTCCTCATTCTGCTTGAGCGGGGCCGGCGCCTGCGTCGCGACCATGGTTCGACTCCCTGTCCACTGCGCGCCGCGGCGCGCATGAGTTCAACCGTTGAGGCCGGTCATGGCTCCAGCACCACGTCCCAATAGAGATAATCGCGCCAGCTCTCGTGCAGATAGTGCGGCGGGAAGCGGCGTCCATTCTCCTGGAGATGGCGGCTGTGCGGCCGCGTCGGGCAGCTGAGCAGGTTCATGCTCGCCTGCGCCGGCGTGCGGCCGCCTTTGCGGAGGTTGCAGGGGGAGCAGGCGGTGGCGACATTCTCCCAGGTGGTGCGGCCGCCCTGGGCGCGCGGCACGACATGATCGAAGGTCAGATCGTCGGGGGAGCCGCAATATTGGCAGTGGAAGGCATCGCGGAGAAACAGGTTGAAACGGGTGAAGGCGGGGTTTTCGGTGGGGGCGACATATTGACGCAGGGCGATCACGGAGGGCAGGCGTATCGAGCAGCTCGGACTTCGGATTTCCCGGTCATATTGGGCGACCACGTCCACCCGCTCCAGGAACGCCGCCTTGACCGCCGTCTGCCAGGGCCAGAGACTGAGGGGGTAATAGCTGAGCGGCGCGTAATCGGCGTTCAGCACCAGCGCCGGACACCCCTCGGGATGTCGGAGAAGATCAGGATGGTACATCGGTCGGCCTTTCCTCCCTTCGCGGGGGCTTCGCATGCCCGCGAGTCGTGTCGGATCGGTCCAACGCCCTGTCGCACTCAGGGAGACGTCCCCACCGGCCGTCGTCCCGCTTTCCCCGGCGCCACTGATGGCGGACAAGGATGACGGCGGCATGACAGCATGGCCGCCCGATGCGCGTCAAGCGCAACCATTGGTGGTGAGCCGCTTCGCGCCCAGCCCGACCGGGCGGCTGCACCTCGGCCATGCCTGCTCGGCGATGCATGCGCATGATCTGGCGCGGGCGGCGGGCGGGCGCTTCCTGCTGCGGATCGAGGACATCGACCCCGGTCGCTGCCGCGAGGAATTTGTCGCCGGGATCATGGAGGATCTGGCCTGGCTCGGCCTGTGCTGGGACGGCCCGGTCGTTCGCCAGTCGGCGCGCATGCCGCGCTATGCGCAGGCCCTCGAACGGCTGGAGGCGGACGGGCTGGTCTATCCCTGTTTCTGCACCCGCGCCGACATTGCCCGCGAGATCGCCGCCTCGGCCGCCGCGCCGCACGGGCCGGAGGGCGTCCCCTATCCCGGCACCTGCCGCGCCCTGCTGCCGGCCGAGCGCGCCGCCCGCCGCGCCCGTGAGCCGCACGCCTTGCGCCTCGACATGGCAAGGGCGATCGGCCGCGTCGGCGCGCTGCATTTCCTCGACGTGGGGGCGGGGCGGGTGGCCGTGGACGCCGCGCCGTTCGGCGATGTCGTGCTGGCGCGCAAGGATGCACCCGTCGCCTATCATCTCGCGGTGGTCGTCGACGATGCCGCGCAGGGCGTCACCGACGTGGTGCGCGGCGTGGACCTGTTCGCCGCGACTCACGTCCACCGGGTGTTGCAGGCGCTGCTCGGCCTGCCGGCGCCCGTCTATCATCACCATCCGCTGATTCTCGACGCCGGCGGCCGGCGGCTCGCCAAGCGCGACCGCGCCGCCACGCTGGCCGACCTGCGCGCGCGCGGCGACGACCCGCGCGCCTTGCTGGAAAGCTTGCGGGCGGGCCAATTACCGATTGGCTTCGAGACCCGATTGGCATAGTGCGGGGACATGCATAGTCTCCTCATCATTGCGCTCGTCCTGTTGCTGCTCGCGGTGCTCGGCGTGCTTGGCCGGGGCATCTTCCTGATGGCGTCGGGCAAGGATATTTCGGGCCAGAAGCAGAACAAGGCCATGCAGATGCGCGTGCTGCTTCAGGGCGCGGCGATCGTGGTCGTGGTTCTCATCCTGGCGTTCGCCAGCGGGAACTGATCGGCCTTGGTCAAGCTGAACAGGATCTACACGCGCACCGGCGACGACGGCACCACCGGGCTGGTCGACGGCTCGCGCCTGCCCAAGAGCGCGGCGCGCGTCGCCGCCGCCGGGACGGTCGAGGAAGCCAATGCCCTGCTCGGCCTCGCGCTGATCGAGATCGAGGATGGGACTTGGCGCACCATGCTCGGCCGCATCCAGAACGAGATGTTCGACCTCGGCGCCGACTTCGCCACCCCGGCCACCGATTTCACCGATAGCGGCGGCGCATTGCGGATGGTTCCCGCGCAGGTCGAACGGCTGGAGCGCGAGATCGACGCGATGAACGCCGATCTTTCGCCGCTGCGCAGCTTCATCCTGCCCGGCGGCACGCGCGCGGCGGCGCTGGTGCATGTCGCCCGCACCGTGGTGCGCCGCGCCGAGCGGCTGGCGGTGGAGGCAGCGGCGGCGACCCCGATCAACCCGGTCGCGATCGCCTATATCAACCGGCTGTCCGATCATCTTTTCGTGCTCGCCCGCGCCATCAACGCGGCCGGCGGCGGCGATCCGCTGTGGCAACCGGGGGCGACCCGGGGCGACTGACGCAGCCCGCGAAGTTTAGGCCGGCGAAGGAACCCTCCGTCCGCCGCGCGGTTGTCCCCCCATGCACGCAAGGGCGGGAACCCGGATCGCGATAGCCCCTCGTGACCTGACGGACGATTTCGTCGCGACACGGGCCCTGTCCGCCTCCCTCGCGGCGCGGCTCAGCGATGCCGATGCAAGCGCCCAGTCGATGGCGGATGCCTCTCCGGCGAAATGGCATCTGGCCCACACGAGCTGGTTCTTCGAGACATTCCTGTTGCGCGGCCGGCCGGGTTATCGGCTGTTCGACGCGCGTTGGCCCTTCCTGTTCAACAGCTATTACGAGGCGGAAGGCCCGCGTCAGCCACGCGACCGCCGGGGTATGCTCACCCGCCCCAGCCTGCGCGACGTGATCGCCTATCGCGAGGCGGTGGACCGGGCGATGATGGCCGTGATCGAGGATTTCGGCGCCCCCGAGCGCGACCTGCTGCGGCTCGGCATCCAGCATGAGCAGCAGCATCAGGAATTGCTGATCACCGACATCCTGCATCTGTTCGCGCAGAATCCGCTGCGCCCCGCGCTCTATCCGCCGTCAGAGCGGCCCGACATGGGCGATGTCGCGCCCATCCGCTGGATCGAGCGGCCCGGTGGCATCGTCGAGATCGGGCCGGACGACACCGGCTTCGCCTTCGACAATGAGGGGCCGCCGCATCAGGTGCTGCTTCAGCCGCATCTGTTGGCCGATCGGCTCGTCACCAATGCCGAATGGCGGGCGTTCATGGACGATGGCGGCTATTCCCGCCCCGAATATTGGCTGTCGGACGGCTGGGCCTGGGTCCGCGCCAACGACATCGCCGCGCCGCTCCATTGGGAACGGGCGGGCGGCCGTGGCTGGCAGCGCTTCGGCCTCGACGGTGTCCGCGACATCGACCCCTGCGCGCCGGTGCGTCATGTCAGCTATTACGAGGCCGACGCCTATGCGAGCTGGGCGGCGGCGCGGCTGCCCACCGAGTTCGAATGGCAGGCGGCGGCGCGCGGCCTCGATCCCTCCCAGGGCAATTTCCTTGACGAGGCCGGCCCGGTCCGCCCTCTGCCGGTGCAGGACGGCGCGGGGTTGCGCCAGATGTTCGGCGATGTCTGGGAATGGACCCAGTCCGCCTATCTTCCCTATCCCGGCTTCAGGCCGGCGGACGGCGCGGTCGGCGAATATAATGGCAAGTTCATGTGCGGCCAGTTCGTGCTGAAGGGCGGCTCCTGCGCCACGCCGCGCGGCCATGCGCGCCCCAGCTATCGCAATTTCTTCTACCCGCATCAGCGGTGGCAATTCTGCGGCCTTCGCCTCGCCCGGAGCTGTGACTGACGATGCTGCTCGAAGCAGCCGTCGACCCGGCCTTCCGGCGGGATGTGCTGGCCGGGCTGGCCCAGCCGCGCAAGTCGATCCCAGCGCGCTGGTTCTATGACCTGCGCGGATCGGAGCTGTTCGAGCGGATCACCGCGCTTCCCGAATATTATCCCACCCGCACGGAAATCGCGCTGCTCGCCGACCATGCCGGCGAGATCGCGCGCCGCGTCGGCAAGGGGCGGGCGGTGGTCGAGTTCGGTTCCGGCTCCTCGACCAAGACGCCCCTGCTGCTCCGCGCCATCGCGCCGGCCGCCTATATCCCCATCGACATATCGGGCGATTTTCTGCGCGCCTCGGCCGCCGGCCTTGCCGACGCCTTTCCCGATGTGCCGGTCGTGCCCGTCGAAGGGGATTTCACACGCAGGATCGCGCTGCCCCCGCTCGCGGAGGGGCATGCGGCGCTCGGCTTCTTTCCCGGCTCGACCATCGGCAACGGGTCGGCCGCCAAATCCGTCGACCTGCTGCGCGCCATGGCGGAAACCCTTGGGGAGGACGCGCTGCTGCTGATCGGCATCGACCGGCGCAAGGACCTGTCGGTGCTGCTGCCCGCCTATGACGACGCCGCCGGCGTGACGGCGGCGTTCAACCTCAACCTGCTCCACCGCATCAATGCCGAGCTGGCCGGCGATATTCCGGTCGAAAATTTCACCCATCGCGTGATCTGGGACGATGCCCACAAACGGATCGAGATGCATCTGGCGGCGCGGCGCGCTGTCGATTTCACCGTCGCCGGCCATCGTTTCTCGATGCGCGCCGGCGAGACCATCCACACCGAGAACAGCCATAAATATTCGCGCGACGAGGCGCTTCTCCTGCTCCGCGCCGGGGGCTGGCAGGTCGAGGCCGACTGGGCGGATGATCGGGGCTGGTTCGGCCTTTACCTGGCCCGCCTCATCGAACCTTCGATCCAGGATTGAGCGCCGCGACAAGGGCGATGGCAAGAGTCGGGTTTGACGAGCGCCATGCCGTTGCTATAGCCCCCCGTCATCTCAAAATACGCGATATAGTGGGAGTGCCGGAATCATGAAGCTGCTGGTGCCCGTGAAGCGGGTGATCGATTACAACGTAAAGCCGCGCGTCAAGGCGGACGGGTCGGGCGTCGACCTGGCCAACGTCAAGATGTCCATGAACCCCTTTGACGAGATTGCCGTCGAGGAAGCGATTCGCCTGAAGGAAAAGGGCATCGCGACGGAAATCGTGGCCGTTTCGATCGGTGAGCAGAAGGCGCAGGAAACGCTGCGCACGGCACTCGCGATGGGCGCCGACCGCGCCATCCTGATCGTCGCCGACGGCGAGGTGGAGCCGCTGGGCGTCGCCAAGCTGCTGAAGGCGGTGGTCGACGAGGAACAGCCGGGCCTGGTGATTCTCGGCAAGCAGGCGATCGACGACGACAGCAACCAGACCGGCCAGATGCTGGCGGCGCTGCTCGGCTGGTCGCAGGGCACCTTCGCCTCGAAGGTCGAGGTCAATGGCGATCGCATCAACGTCACCCGCGAAGTCGATGGCGGCCTTGAAACCGTCGACCTCAAGCTGCCGGCGATCGTCACCACCGACCTTCGCCTCAACGAGCCGCGCTATGCCTCGCTGCCGAACATCATGAAGGCCAAGTCGAAGCCGCTCGCCCAGAAGACGCCCGCCGATTACGGCGTCGACGTCGCGCGCCGCCTGACCACCGTCAAGGTCGTCGAGCCGGCGAAGCGTTCGGCCGGCATCAAGGTCGAGGACGTCGATGCGCTGGTGGCGAAGCTCAAGGAAATGGGAGTGACCGCATGAAGACGCTGGTCTGGGTTGAACATGACGGCGGCGCCGTCAAGGAAGCCACGCTGTCGGCCGTCACGGCGGCGGCCAAGCTGGGTGAAGTGCATCTGCTGGTCGCCGGCGAGAATGTCGGCGGCGTCGCCGAGGCGGCGGCGAAGATCGAAGGCGTCGGCAAGGTGCATGTCGCCGACAATGCCGCTTTTGCCAACGCGCTCGCCGAAAATGTCGCGCCGCTGATCGTCGATCTGATGGGCAGCCACGACGCGTTCATCGCGCCGGCGACCACCAACGGCAAGAATATCGCGCCGCGCGTCGCCGCGCTGCTCGACGTCGCGCAGATCAGCGACATCCTGTCGGTCGAGGGCGAGGACAGCTTCACCCGGCCGATCTATGCCGGCAACGCGATCGCCACGGTCAAGACGTCGGACGCCAAGAAGGTCATCACGGTGCGCGGCACCGCCTTCGCCAAGGCCGCCGCGACCGGCGGCTCGGGCACTGTCGAGGCGGTTTCGGGTGGCGGCGATGCGGGCCTGTCGCGCTTCGTCGGGTCCGAGATCAGCGCCTCGGAGCGCCCGGAGCTGACCTCCGCCAAGATCATCGTGTCGGGCGGCCGCGCGCTCGGTTCGGCCGAGCAGTTCCACGAACTGATCGATCCGCTGGCCGACAAGCTCGGCGCGGGCGTCGGCGCCAGCCGCGCCGCCGTCGACGCCGGCTATGCCCCCAACGACTATCAGGTCGGCCAGACCGGCAAGATCGTCGCCCCGGAAATCTATGTCGCTGTCGGCATTTCGGGCGCGATCCAGCATCTGGCGGGCATGAAGGACTCCAAGACCATCATCGCCATCAACAAGGACGAAGAAGCGCCGATCTTCCAGGTTGCCGACATCGGCCTGGTCGGCGACCTGTTCAAGGTGCTGCCGGAACTGACCGGCAAGCTCTGATGACGTTCGAGACGGTCCGGCCGAGCGACGGTCGGATCGTCTCAATGCCCCTGCCGCTCACCGGGAGCGTGCGGGCGCGCAATGCCTGCTTATGCCGGCTGCCGGGGTGCGATCAATCCCACCCCCGTTCGTCCTGAGCCTGTCGAAGGACGACAGCTCAAGCCTTCCCGCCCGCAAGGGCCGGAGCAGATGCCACAAGCTGGTGTGGTCGTCCTTCGACAGGCTCAGGACGAACGGA
>CAZACH010000105.1:0-7697 GCA_964483275.1 uncultured Sphingomonadaceae bacterium
CGCGCAGGTCGCGGTCGTCCTGCTGGTAGATGCCGTGGAATTTCATCAGCTTGACGTCGTCGGCGGACGGCACCGCGCCGGTGATGCGGTCGAGCAGCCCTTCCGCGATGGTGCCGCGCAGATAGTCGCTCTTGTCCTTCATGCGCTCGTCGGCGCTGAGCTTGTCGAGCGTCTGGGAGAGGTCGTGGCTGCGGTCGATGGTCGTCATGGTCATGGCTCAATAAACGTCGCGCTGATAGCGGTGGTCGGCCTGGAGGGAGCGGACATAGTCCTCGGCCGCCTCGCGCCCGGTGCGCGCCTCCGCCGCGACAATGTCGATCAGCGCCTCGTGAACGTCGGGGGCGAGGTTCGCGGCATCGCCGCAGACATAGACATGCGCGCCGTCCTCCAGCCAGGCGAACAGGTCGCGACCCTGTTCCTTCATGCGGTTCTGGACATAGATCTTGTCCGCGCCGTCGCGTGAAAAGGCGACGTCCATGCGGCCGAGCGTGCCGTCCTTCAGCCAGCCCTGCCATTCGGTCTGGTAGAGGAAGTCGGTGCGGAAATTGCGCTCGCCGAAGAACAGCCAGCTTTTGCCCTCCGCCCCCTGCGCCTCGCGTTCCTGAAGGAAGGCGCGATAGGGGGCAACGCCGGTGCCTGCGCCGATCATGATGATCGGGGCGTCGCCGGCGGGCAGGCGGAAATGCGGGTTGCTCTGGATATAGACCGGCAGTTCGGTGTCCGGCCCCGCCCGGTCGGCAAGCAGGCCGGAGGCGACGCCGCTGCGCGCTTCGCCATGCAGCGCATAGCGCACGGGGGCGACGGTGAGGTGCGCCTCGTCGGGCGCGGCGGCGAGGCTCGACGCCAGTGAATAGAGGCGCGGCTGGAGCGGCCGCAGCGCGCTGATGAGGCCCTGCGGCATGATCTCGCCGACCGGAAAGCGCCGGACGATATCGACGATATGGTGGGTGCGCAGGAACACGGCGCGCTCGCCCGAGCGGTCCTCCTGCTGCAATTGCTGGAGCGCGGCGGCCTCGCTCAGCATCGCCCAATAGTCGAGGAAGCGCGGCGTCGCGGCGGTGATCTCGAAGCGGTGGGTCAGCGCCTCGCCGATCGCGACGCTCTGGCCCTTGAGGTCGAAGGTGGCGTCGGGCGACAGCGACAACGCATCGAGCAGCGCCGCGACCACCGCCGGATCGTTGGAGGCGGCGATGCCCAGCGCGTCGCCCGGCTCATAGACCAGCCCCGATCCGGCCAGCGAGAATTCGATATGCCGGGTTTCCTTGGTCGATCCGCGCCCGACAATGGCGATATTCTCGATCACCGGCGCCGAAAAGGGATTGCGCTTGTCGTGAACCGACGGGGCGGCTGCCGGCGCGGCGGCGACAGCGGCGGCAACCGGCGCAGCGGCCTGCGCTTCGCTGGCAAGCTGGTCGACCATCGCCCGCGTCCAGCCTTCGGCGGCCTCCTCATAATCAATGTCGCAATCGACACGGGCGGCGAGGCGGGTCGCGCCAAGCTCCTCGAAGCGCTGGTCGAGGCGCTTTCCGGCCTGGCAATAATATTCATAGGTGGAATCGCCGAGCGCCAGCACCGCGAAGCGCACGCCCTCCAGCTTCGGCGCCTTGCGCCCCTCGACGAACTCGAAGAAACCGGTCGCCGGCTGCGGCGGGTCGCCCTCGCCATAGGTGCTGACGACGATCAGCACGTCCTGCTCCTGCCCGAGCTGCCGGACCTTGTAGTCCGCCATGTCGGCGAGCGTGGCGGAAAGGCCGTTTTCCCGCGCGACCGCGTCCAGCCCGCGCGCCACCTCGGCGGCGTTGCCGGTCTCGGTGCCGTAAAGGATGGTGAGGCGGCGCGTATCGGCCGCGACGGCCGCCGGCTGCGTGCCGGAGGACAGGCGCAAGCCGGCGTCCAGCCCCGCGAAATAGCCGCTGATCCAGCGCGCCTGGGCTGAATCCAGCAGGCCGGAAAGCTGTTCGACCAGCCGCCACTGCTCCGGGTTCAAGGCGCCTCCCGGCGGCTGCGATGCCGTCATGCGTATTCGTCCCTCTAGCGTTCGGCTCCTTCCCGCGCTCCGGCCCGCCCAATGGGCGGAATCCTCTCCGGGCGCATTATGCGTTGAAGCTCCATCTACGCGGCGGAGATTGAAGCGCCGGTTAGGGCAAGGCAAACGACTTTTATTGTGGGTTCAGCGCAACGATCTTGCTGGAACGCCATGGAAGGCACGTCGCGCCGCCCCGCTCAATCCACCTGCGGCAGCGTCTCGAACTGATGATAGGGCGGCGGGCTGGACAGCGTCCATTCCAGCGTCGTCGCGCCCTCCCCCCACGGATTGTCGCCCGCCGCCGGCCCGCGCAGGAACGACCAGAGGATGTTCGCGAAGAAGAAGATCATGCTGACCGCCATGATCGCATAGCCGATCGAGGCGATGTGGTTCCACAGGGTGAAGGCGTCCGGATAGTCGGGAACACGGCGCGGCATGCCGTTCATGCCGAGGAAGTGCATCGGGAAGAATAGGATGTTGACGCCGATGAAGAAAATCCAGAAATGCAGCCGGCCGAGCACCTCCGAATACATCCGGCCGGTCATCTTGGGGAACCAGTAATAAAAGCCGGCGAACAGCGAGAAGACCGCGCCCAGCGACAGCACATAGTGGAAGTGCGCGACCACATAATAAGTGTCTTGAAGCACGTCGTCGACCCCGCCATTGGCGAGCACCACGCCGGTGACGCCGCCGATCGTGAACATGAAGATGAAGCCCAGCGCCCAGAGCAGCGGCGCCTTGAAGCGCAGCGAGCCGCCCCAGAGCGTTGCCAGCCACGAGAAGATCTTGATGCCGGTCGGCACCGCGATCACCATCGAGGCGGCGGTGAAATAGGCCTTGGTGTTGATCGACAGGCCCACGGTGAACATGTGGTGCGCCCACACCACGAAGCCGATCACCGCGATCGCGACCATGGCATAGGCCATGCCGAGATAGCCGAACACCGGCTTGCGGCTGAAAGTGGAAACCACCTGGCTGATCATGCCGAAGCCCGGCAGGATCATGATGTAGACCTCGGGATGCCCGAAGAACCAGAACAGATGCTGGTAGAGCACCGGATCGCCGCCGCCGGCCGGATCGAAGAAGGTCGTCCCGAAATTGCGGTCGGTCAGCAGCATGGTGATCGCGCCGGCCAGCACCGGCAGGGAGAACAGCAGCATGAAGGCCGTCACCAGGATCGACCAGACGAACAGCGGCATCTTGTGCATCGTCATGCCCGGCGCGCGCATGTTCAAAATGGTGGTGATGAAGTTGATCGCGCTCAGGATCGAGGACACGCCGGCCAGATGCATCGACAGGATCACCATGTCGACGGCGGGGCCGGGCGAACCGCTGGTCGACAGCGGCGCATAAAGCGTCCAGCCGGTCCCGGCGCCGTTGCCGCCGCCGCCGGGCACGAAGGCGGAGCCGGCGAGCAGGCAGAAGGCCGGCACCAGCAGCCAGAAGCTGATATTGTTGAGGCGCGGGAAGGCCATGTCCGGCGCGCCGATCATCAGCGGCACGAACCAGTTGCCGAAGCCGCCGATCATCGCCGGCATGATCGCGAAGAAGATCATGATGAGGCCGTGCGCGGTGACGAGCACGTTCCAGAGGTGGAGCGCGGCGGCGGGGTCGCCGCCGCTGACCCAGAGCGGCAGATACTGGATGCCGGGCGCCGCCAGTTCAAGTCGCATGACGCCCGAAATCGCCGCGCCGATGGTGCCCGCCACCAGCGCGAAGATCAGGTAGAGCGTGCCGATGTCCTTGTGATTGGTGGACATGAACCAACGCGCGAAAAAGCCCGGCTTGTGATCATGCCGCCGCTCCTCGCCGGCGAGATCCCGGAACGCGCTTGCACCTGCAATGGCCTCGGCCATGCCTCGTCTCCTCGGCTTCTACCGGAGACGATCATCTGCCTGAATCACCGCGCGCCAGTTGCGCGGGCAGTAAACTGTCCGCCGGTCAGCCGATTGCCGACCGGCATGATTTCACCCGATTGAAGGATCGTCGTCCAAATATTGGGTAGCATTGGCGCACGCGGCAAAAAAGATCATCTTTTCTTGATCTTTCCGCAATTATTTTGGTTGCCGGGTGCGGCTCAGGCGGCGATCGCCGCCGCCGCGCGCAAGCCGTGCCGGATGCGGTCCATCACGCCGGGATCGGCCTTGGTCGAATGGACGACATAGGCGGAATAGGAAAATTCGGGACTGTCCGGGACCAGCGCCAGACGCCCCTCCTCCAGATAGGAGCGGATGAAGCCCTGCCGGAAATAGCCGCAGCCGCCGGTCGCCAGGATATAGTCGAGCGCCAGCGGGCCATAGCCGATCGACATCACGGCATTGGGCTGGTCGGGAAAGGCGGCGTGATAGCTGGCGGCGAACTCCTCGCCCCAGTCGACATGGACATGATCCTCGGGCGCCAGCGGATGGTTGGCGGGCGTGGTGCGGACGAGCACCAGCTTCTCCTCGAACAGCAGCTCGGCGATCACGCCCGGCCGGCGAGGCGCGGCATAGATGACGGCGACATCGAGCGAGCCGTCCTGCACCCGCTCCATCAGCCGCTCGGACGTGTCGATCTGCGTGCTGACCGCGAATTCGGGACATTCGCGCCGCATCCACAGCAGCCAGTGGCGCAGGATCGGGCTCCACAGGCTGAGTTCCGCGCCGATCGTCACCACCGTCTCGCGGCCCGGCGGCAGCGCCACCGCGCGGCGGGCACGGTCCCAGACCTGAACCAGCGTGGTCGCGAACCGCTGGAACTGCTCGCCCGCCGGCGTCAGCTTCGCGCCGGCCTTGTTGCGGATGAACACCGGCCGGTCGAGCTGGTCCTCGAGCACCCGGATGCGCGCGCTCACCGCCGTCTGGGTGAGATTGAGATTGGCGGCAGCGCTGACGAAACTGCCGGTCTTGACGACCTCGAGGAAGGTCCGCGCGACGTTGATATCCATCCCGCAAAATCCTTTCGTTCAAGGCCCGATGATATTCCGTTGTTTGATGGATGATAGTGAGGCGCCGCGACGATGACAAGGCGGACAGCCACGCGCCGCGACGATCCAGACCCCCGCCTCCCCTTCGGCCGGTCGCCCTCCGCGCCGCCGAATTATATGCAATCAGATTGGGTTCAACCCTGAATAACATTCATTGGTTTGATAGCTTGCCCTGCGGCACAATGGCGTCCGTATACATGCAAGGAGTCTCCATGGCCATCCAGCTCGGGCAGATCGCCCCCGATTTTGAACAGGACAGCACGCACGGACGCATCGGCTTTCACGACTGGCTCGGATCGAGCTGGGGCGTGCTGTTCAGCCATCCCAAGAATTTCACGCCGGTCTGCACGACCGAGCTGGGTGAAGTCGCCAAGCTTCGCCCGGAATGGGACAAGCGCAACGTCAAGCCGATCGGGCTTTCCGTCGATCCGGTCGAGGCGCACCACAAGTGGGAAGCCGATATCGCGGAAACGCAAGGCGCGGCGCTCGATTTCCCGATGATCGCCGATCCCGACGCGCGGGTCTCGACCCTCTATGACATGATCCACGCGCAGAGCGATCCCACCGTCACCGTCCGCTCGGTGTTCGTGATCGACCCTGCAAAGAAAGTGCGGCTCATCCTCACCTATCCGCCGAGCACCGGCCGCAATTTCCAGGAAATCCTGCGCGCCATCGACAGCCTGCAACTGACCGACTCCCGCAGCATCGCCACGCCCGTCGACTGGCAGCCCGGCGAGCCGGTCGTCATCTCCCCGAAATTGTCGGACGAAGAGGCGACGCGCCTGTTTCCGCAGGGTTACAAGACGCTGAAGCCCTATCTGCGCATCGTCGATCTGCAACCCGCCCAGAAATGACGGAGGCGCGGGCGCGTGGGGCCGCAGGACGACGGGCCGCTGCGCGCCGCGATCCGGGCGTGTGAAGCCGCGCGAGCGCCCGACCGCGCGCTCGACGCGCTGATCGCCGTCGCCGTCTTTCCCGCGCTTGCCGGTCTCGCCGCGATCGACGAGGCGGTGTGGCGGCATGACGATGGCTCGCGCGTCCGCGCGCTGCGTTATTCCGACTCCCGGACGGCGGCGGCGACGCTGGTGCCGCCCGGACACTGGATCGAGGCGGCGGATGACGGCATCGCCGTGGTCGGCGACGCCGGCGAGTGGCGCGGCGCCCACGATGTCGAGGCAATCGCCCTGTGCCTCGCCGCGCTGCACGCGCGACTTGCCGAGGATTGAGGCCTGACCGGCTTTCCGGGTTAACGCCGCGCCCGGCGGGCGATCACTGGTCGATCTCCGGCTCCACGAGTTTGGCGAGTTTCAGAAGGCAATCCTGCCAGCCGAGATAGCAGGACTCCAGCGGGATGATATCGGGAATCCCCTGCTGCTCGATGGAGAGGTCGGTGCCGACCGACACGGCCTTCAGCAGCACCGTCACCGTGATCTCGCCCGGCAGGCCGGGATCGTCGAAACTGTCCGTATAGACGAGCTTCTCCCCCGGCACGAGTTCGAGATAGGTGCCGCCAAAGGAATGGCTGTCGCCGGTCGTGAAATTGCGGAACGACATCCGGTGCCTGCCACCCGGCCGGGCGTCCAGCTCATGGACGGTACACAGAAAACCGAAGGGCGGCAGCCAGCTGGCAATCGCATCCGGCTCTATGAAGGCCCGATAGACCTTCTCGGGCCGGGTCGCGAGGACGCGGTGCAATCGAACGATATTGGGCATGACAGCTTCCTCTCAGGTTGGTTTGGACTATGGACCGGCTTCGTCCAGTCTCAACAGCAGTTGGATAGAGCGACGAGATCGTGGGATGAAGTTGGTTGCCTGATGTCCATATCTGCGCCATCGCGGCGGCTGCAATGTCGTGGGGTATCGGCCCGTCAGCATCGCCGAGGCCGTTCAGGCCGGGCATTTCGAGATCAACGTCGAAGCCGCCGCCCGCCGGATCGAGATCCGCAAGCTGAACCTATGAGGGCCGCGCACACCCCTCCACAAATCATCCACCGAACGCCTATCAAGTGCAGCCCCGCCAACGAGAAGGAAGTGCCGTCGTGCGCGTCAGCCGATTTACCCCGTTCGCCCTGTGCATTGTCGCCGCCGGCGGCCTGCTCGCCGCCATGGTCTGGCGGCCGGCGCTGTGGCCGCTGGCGCTGCTCGCGGCGGCGCTGGTGGCGCTCGGCCTGTTCGATCTGGCGCAAACCCGCCATTCGGTGCGCCGCAACTATCCGCTGATCGGCAATTTCCGCTGGCTGATCGAATGGATTCGCCCGGAAATCCGCCAGTATCTGATCGAGGGCGACGAGGATCAGACCCCTTTCTCGCGCAGCCAGCGATCACTGGTCTATGCCCGCGCCAAGGGCGAAAGCAGCGAGCGCGCCTTCGGCACGCAGCTCGACGTCTATCGCGCCGGCTATGAGTTCATCGCCCCCTCGATCCGGCCCGTCCCGGTGGCCGACCCCGCCGGCTTCCGGGTGACGATCGGCAGCGACCAGTGCGCCGCACCCTATTCGGCGTCGATCTTCAACATCTCGGCCATGAGCTTCGGGTCGCTCAGCGCCAACGCGATCCGGGCGCTCAATCGCGGCGCGCGGCTGGGCGATTTCTATCAGGACAGCGGCGAAGGCGGGATCAGCGGCTATCATCGCGAATCTGGCGGCGATCTCGTCTGGGAAATCGGCAGCGGCTATTTCGGCTGCCGCACGGCGGACGGCGCCTTCG
>CAZACH010000106.1:0-7696 GCA_964483275.1 uncultured Sphingomonadaceae bacterium
GCGCTTCGAGCATCCGGCGAAAGGTCTCGCCGCGCCAATAGCCCTTCTCGCGATAGCGTTCAGCGAATTCAGACGGCCATAGCTGCTTCAACGGCACCATGATGCAATGCACTCCACCCAAAAATCGCCCGTCACGCCGCCGCGCCCACGGCGGGCGGCGATTGGGTGCGCCCTTCCTCGTCAATGCCAAGCGCGCGCAGGATCGCCTGCAACTTGGCGGAGGTCTCGTCCGCCTCATCGGCGGGCACCGAGCCATCGACGATCCCGGCGCCCGCATAGACGCGCACCTGCCGCCCGGCCACTTCCGCGCAGCGCAGCGAAACATACCATTCGCCATCGCCCGCCCGGTCCGTCCAGCCGACCGCTCCCGCATAAAAGCCGCGATCATAGGCTTCAAGCTCGGGGATCAGCGCCAGCGCGCGGTCGCGCGGCGTGCCGCCGACCGCCGGGGTCGGGTGCAGCACCGCCGCCAGTTCGGCGGCCGACACGCCCTCCGGGTCGCGCAGCCGGCCTTCGATGCGCGTCGCGAGGTGCCACATGCTGCGGGTGGAGACGAGGTCGGGATTTCGCGGCGCGTGCAGGGCGCTGCAATAAGGGGCGAGGCCGTCGAGAATCGCCTCCACCACCCAGCGATGCTCGCGCCGGTCCTTTTGCGAGCGCATCAGCCGCTCGGCCGCCGCCTTGTCCTCGGCCGCATCCGCGCTGCGCGGGGACGAACCGGCGAGCGGATGGGACAGCACCGCCGCGCCCGTCTTGCGAACCAGCAGTTCGGGCGTCGCGCCGGTGAGATAGCGCGGACTGCCGCCCTCGCCCGTCCCCAGCGGCGCCAGGAACCGGATCGCGCCCGGATCGCCGCCCAGCCGTTCATGCAGCGCCACCGCATCGACGGGCGCGTCCGCCTCCAGCAGCAGGCTGCGGGAAAGGACGATCTTTTCGAGCGGATCGTCTCCGGCATGCGATTCCGCGATCAGGCGGAGCGCGCGGGCCACCGCCGCCTCATAGCGGCTCCGATCCGGCTCGGGATGGACCCGCCAGCGATAGCCGAACGGCCGCGTCCCACCTTTGCTTGCCGGCGGCGCATTGCCGACGGCGGCAGGCTGGAACAGGAAATCGTCGGCCATCCGGTCGAACGGGATGGCGCCGACCAGCAGTTCCGCCTCCGCATCCGCCGCGAAACAGGCCCGCACCCGCTCGGCCAGCGTATGGACCGGGCCGGGCGTCAGCCGTTGCCGGATGCCGCGGCCGGAAAGATAGCCGTCCGTTTTGGCGAGGATGAACATCGGGGACGTCTCGGACACCACAGCTACGCCTTTGGCAACAGGATTCATGGCTTCAGCTCCGCCCGCGCGGCCCAAGCGGCCGGAAAAGGCCAGCGATTTCTGTCATTGCCGGGCATTGGACCATCGGGGCGGCTTGCATTGCCATGCTTCCTGATTATTGATGCGAGTAGTTCTCAATTTCAACTGTCTGGCCACTAGCCGGGGAAACATTCGCGGAAGATGACGGGATCATTAAAAACGGCGTGGCTTCGGGGTAAGAGCGTGGTTGGACGGACTCTCGAGGCGCGTGGATGAAGGTTCTCATCGTTGAAGACGATCTGCGGACGCGCGCGTTCATCGCCCAGGGTATGCGCCAGCACGGCCATACGGCGGACGAGGCCGACAGCGGCCCGGCCGGGCTGGAGCTGGCCGGCGTCGAGCCGTACGACGTGCTGATCGTCGACCGGATGCTGCCGGGCTGCTCCGGCCTCGACCTGCTCCGTACGTTGAGGGCGCAGGGCAATGCCACGCCCTGCCTGATCCTGACCGCCGTGGGCGCCGTCGAGGACCGGGTCGAAGGGCTGGATGCCGGCGCCGACGACTATCTGGTCAAGCCCTTCGCGTTCAGCGAGCTGCTCGCCCGCCTGCACGCGCTCGAACGCCGCCTGCCCCTGACCCGCCAGCCGGGCGTCGTCAGCGTCGGCGATCTGGAGCTGGACCATGCCGCGCACCGCGTCACCCGCGCCGGCCAGCCGATCGACCTCACCTCGCACGAGTTCAAGCTGCTCGACTTCCTCATGAAGCGCGAAGGCCAGGTCGTCACCCGCACCATGATGCTGGAGGCCCTGTGGGGCTTTCACTTCGATCCGCGCACCAACATCGTGGACGCCCATATCAGCCGGCTGCGCGCCAAGATCGACCGCGGCTTCGATATTGCGTTGATCCGCACCGTCCGGGGGGTCGGCTATGTCATCCAGGCCCCGCAATAGAATCGGCTTCCGCGACCTGTGGTCGACCGCGAGCTTCCGGCTCGCCCTGACCTTTTCCGCGATCTTCGGGCTGGGCAGCGCGCTGCTCATCACCGGCGTCGAGTTCGGCCTGTTCCGCTTCGTCGAGGCGGAGGTGCGCGGCGACCTCAACCACCAGATGGCGGTGATGCGCGAGGACGAGGCGCGGCTGGGCGGCAATGCCCTCGTCGCCATGCTGGCCTCGCAATCCCGCAATCACGAGGCGCGGCGCTACCTGTTCCTGGTCATCGCGCGCGACGGGCGGACCTTCTCCAACGGCCTGACGCGCGCGGCGGTGAACGACCGAGGCTTCCGCCGCAACTACGCGACCAAGGCGCGCGAGCCGCGCTGGCCCGACCAGCGGCCCAACATGCTGGTGCTCAGCCACACGACGCCCGAGGGCACCTTGCTGGCGATCGGGCGCGACACCCAATATCTCGACGAGCTGCTCGGCGGCATCCGCGCCTTCGCCTATTGGAGCGGCCTCTGCGCGATCGGCCTGGCGCTGGGCGCCGGCATCGTCACCGGCTATCTGTTCCTGCGCCGCCTCGACGGGGTCAATCACGCCGTGGAGCGCATCAGCTCCGGCGATGCGTCGGGCCGCCTGCCCACCATCGGCTTCGGCCGCGAGTTCGACGATCTCGCGCGCGGCCTGAACCGCATGCTGGAGCGGCAGGAAGCGATGATGGATGCGCTCAAGACCGTGTCCGAAGGCATCGCCCACGATCTGCGCACCCCGCTCGGCCGCTTGCGCAACCGGCTGGAGGATCTGGAAGCTTATGCCGACGATCCCGAGCGGCGGCAGACGGACATCGACCTGGCAGTGCAGGAGATCGACCAGATCACGGCATTGTTCGAATCGCTGCTGGCGCTGGCGAGGATCGAGACCGGAACGCTCGCCGCCCCGGCCAGCCTGGTGGATGCGACCGCCATTCTCGCCGATGTCGGGGAAATATACCGGCCCGTCGTCGAGGAGGCGGGCGGCACGCTGCATGTCGTCATGCCGCCGGCCGGGACTGGCGCTTTATGTTTGCAGGGCGATCGCAACCTGTTGACCCAGGCCGTTTCCAACCTGATCGAGAACAGCCTCGTGCATGGCGGCGACCATCCCGACATCCGCCTCGAAGCCGCGCGGCGCGACCACGACATCGTCCTGCTGGTCGCCGATCGCGGTCCCGGCATTCCGGCCGAGGAGCGCGAGAAGGTGGTCAAGCGCTTCTATCGCATGGATCGAAGCCGTTCGCGCTCCGGCTCCGGCATCGGGCTGGCGATGTGCGCGGCGGTCGCGCAGTGGCACAAGGGCGAGATGCGGCTGTCCGACAACCGGCCCGGCCTCAGGGTCGAGCTGATCCTGCCTGTCGCCACGGCCGAAGCCTGAAACGGGGCGGCCGGTTCGCGCCATGATGTCACCCGGAAAACTTTCCCTCGCCTTTTCGCTTCACAAACGAATATAAGTCGCAATAGCATTAACAGTCCGGCTTCCGCCCTCCCCGCGGCATCCGGCCCGATCAACGGCGCCGATGGCGAAACATGGTGTCGGGAAAAGCGAATCTTTTAGGTAGGAGGGTTCATGTACGATCTCGTCGATCAGCACTTCGACCGGCTGTGCCGCGGCAGCGGCTTCCTGCTCTGGGCAACGCGCAGCTGGACCCACGCGCTGGAGGGTCGCCGCTGCCCGCCATCGGTGCTGGCGCCAGCCTTCGGTCGCATGAAGATATTGAGCGTCCTGCCGGATTTCCACAAGGCGATGGCGCACTTCAACCGCGACGCGCTCGCCAAGTTCGTCATCTCGCCGCTCAACGCCCCGGTCATTTCGGAGGATGAGGCGATCCTGCTCGCGCTGTGGCGCCATGCCGCGACGGCGAACGCAACCCTCTTGCGCAAATCGCTGGAACTTGTTGTGGAGGACGAAGCCGTCGCGCCGATCGAAAGCGCGATGATCGAAGCCGCCGTCAAGCTGGGCCAGGCCAATCTCGAGCCGCAGGGCCTTTCGCAGGACGCGTTGAAGGAAATGCGATGAGTCACCCGGGGTCCGGCGAAGCGATGACGCAATCTGACGCAGGCATCGCGCCGGACAGGGTCGGGCATGTGGCGGACGGGGCGGCGCGGCCGTTCAGCCTGAAGCCGCTGATGTTCGAGACCTTCGTCTGCTCGATGGCGATGATGGCGTTCGTCGCCCTCGCCGGGCCGATCGCCCGCGTCATCGGGCTGGCGCCCTGGCAGATCGGCATGGCGATGACGATCGCCGGCATCGCCTGGGTGATCATGGGGCGCGTCTGGGGCCGGTTGAGCGACCGCCATGGCCGCCGCCCGATCCTGCTGATCAGCCTCGCCGGCTTCGCGGTGAGCTATTTCCTGCTCTCGCTGTTCATTGATATCGCGCTTCGCACGGCGATGACACCGCTGTTGGCCTTTGCCGGCCTGGTCGCCGGACGGGGCCTCGCCGGCCTGTTCTATGCCGCCGTGCCGCCCACCGCCACGGCGCTGGTCGCCGACCATGTCGAGCCGCGCGGACGCGCCGGCGCGATGGCCGCGATCGGCGCGTCGAGCGCCGCCGGCATGGTGATCGGGCCGGGCTTCGCGGGCCTCGCCGCGCCCATCGACCTCAGCCTGCCCCTCTATGCGACCGCCGTGCTGCCGGTGATCGGCCTGCTGGTGCTGTGGCGCGCCCTGCCCCGCGAAGCGCCCAGGGCGGCCCCGCCCCGACGGCCGCTCGGGCTGTTCGACCGGCGGCTCCGGCGCCCCATGGCGATGGCGTTCGTCGCCATGTTCAGCGTGGCCATCGCCCAGATCGCGGTCGGCTTCTTCGCGCTCGACCGCCTGCACCTCGACCCCGCCGGCGCCGCGCGCGCCGCCGGCCTCGCGCTCGCGGTCGTCGGCATCGCGCTCGTCTGCGCGCAGGTCGTGCTGCGCCGGCTCGGATGGCCGCCGACCCGCCTGATCCGCATCGGCGCGACAGTCGGCGGCCTTGGCTTTGCGAGCACGATCCTGGCGGTCAACCAGCCGATGCTCTGGGCGAGCTATGCGGTGGCGGCGTTCGGCATGGGCTGGGTCTATCCGTCCGTATCGGCGCTCGCGGCGAATTCGGTCGAGGCCAATGAGCAAGGGGCGGCGGCCGGCACCATCGGCGCGGCGCAGGGCCTCGGCACCATCGTCGGCCCGACCGTCGGCATGGTCCTCTACGACATCGACAATGGCGCGCCCTATGTGCTGGTCGGCGTCCTGCTGATCGGCGCCGCCTTCTGGCCCGGCTGGAAGAATGCCGAGACGACGCGCTGAAAGCCGCGTCACGCCAACAGGGCTTTACGGCCGGATGGCTTTCGGCCCATCTTAGCCGCCACAGGATGAGCCGGGACGATCCACGGCGCTTTGATGGAGGATGTTGATGCGCCCGTGGAAACTGCTGCTTTGGGCTTCGATACTGGCAAGCCCGGCGGTGGCGCCGGCCACGGCTTCCGAAATCTTCACCCCGGCGCCGGACGGCACCCTGGTCCACGCCGAGAGCGGCGCGAAATTCCCGTCGTCGATCGCCGGTTTCGAGCGGGTCGGCGAACGGGTCTTTGACGGTCGCGGCGAATATGTCGGCGTCGCCTATCGGCGGGGGCTGGACGGCGGCGGCGACATATTCCTCACGATCGCCATCGTCCATATCGAGCAGATGACGCCCAAGGAGCATTTCCTCATCGCCAAGCCGCTGGTGCTGCGGAAGCTGACCAACGTCACGCCGATTTCCGAAGGCCAGTATCTGCGTCCGGGCAAGGGGCTGGACGGCTATCTGGGCCTGTTCGAGGCCGAGTATCAGGGAAAACCCGTGGGCGTCGCGCTGTGGACCTTCGACCGGGGCTATTGGGACCTGCGCGGCCGCGTCGAATTTCCGCGCGACAAGCGCGCCGAGACGCAGGCGGCGATCGACCAGTTCGTCGACGCCTTCACCGCGCTCGATCAGCCCTATCGCACCCCGACGCGCTGAACATATTTCCGCTATTCCTCATTCACGCGAAATGACCTGAAAAGAGCTGGTGATGGCAAATAATAACTATCGACCCGAGACTTTGGCGCTGCATGCGGGCTGGCGTGCCGACCCCGGCACCGGCTCCGTCGCGCCGCCGATTTTCCAGACGACCTCCTATCAGTTCCGCGACACCGGCCATGCCGCCAGCCTGTTCGCGCTTCAGGAGCTGGGGAACATCTATACCCGGCTGGGCAACCCGACCACCGACATCCTCGAACAGCGCATCGCCGCGATCGACGGCGGCGTCGCGGCGGTGGCGGTCGCCTCCGGCCAGGCGGCGTCGACCTATGCCGTGCAGAATCTGGCGCGCGCCGGCGACAATATCGTCAGCGGCACCGATCTTTACGGCGGCACCTACAACCTCTTCGCCAACACGCTGCGCGACATGGGCATCGAGACGCGCTTCGTCGATCCCGCCGATCCCGACGCCTTCGCCCGCGCCTCCGACGAGCGGACCCGCGCCTGGTATGCCGAGACCCTGCCCAATCCCAAGCTGGTCGTCTGCCCGATCGCGGAGATCGCCGCCGCCGGTCGCCCGCTCGGCATTCCGCTGATCGTCGACAATACGTCGGCGCCCCTGATCGCCCGCCCGTTCGACCATGGCGCCGCGATCATCGTCTATTCGACGACCAAATATATCGGCGGCCACGGCACCTCGATCGGCGGCGTCGTCGTCGATGGCGGCAATTTCGACTGGGCCAGCTTCCCGGAGCGCCAGCCGCTGCTCAACACGCCCGACCCCAGCTATCATGGCGCGATCTGGACGGAGGCGGCCAAGCCGCTCGGCCCCGTCGCCTATGCCTTGCGCGTGCGCACCGTGCTGCTGCGCGATCTCGGCGCGGCGCTGTCGCCCTTCAACGCCTTCCAGATCCTGCAAGGCCTGGAGACGCTGCCCCTGCGCATGCCGCGTCATTGCGAGAATACGCTGAAGGTCGTCGATTTCCTCTCCGCCCGTCCCGAGGTGGTGAAGGTCATCCACCCCTCGGTCCAGAGCGGCATCCAGCGCGAGCGGGCGGAACGCTATCTGTCCGGCGGGCTGGGCGGGCTGCTCGGCTTTGAACTGGCCGGCGGGCGCGACGCCGGGGAGCGCTTCATCAACGCGCTCAAGCTCTTTTATCATGTCGCCAATATCGGCGATGCGCGCAGCCTCGCCATCCACCCCGCCTCGACGACCCACTCGCAACTCAACGCCGAGGAGCAATCGGCGGCGGGCGTTTCGCAAGGCTATGTGCGGCTGTCGATCGGCCTCGAACATATCGACGATATATTGGCCGATCTCGATCAGGCGCTGAACGCCGCCGGATAGGCCGAGCGGCTTCGCTCGAAGGGATTGGGGCCTGCCCTACATGGGGGCGGCACCGGCCCCGCACCCCCACCCGGCCACCCATTCAGGATACGCTCGTGGGTGGCCGGGTGGG
>CAZACH010000107.1:0-4326 GCA_964483275.1 uncultured Sphingomonadaceae bacterium
CCGCCGCCGAGCAGCCGCGCACCAGCGTCGCGTCGGTCTTGAGCGCGTCCGGCATCGGCTCCAGCGCCCGGCCGAGTTCGATGAGCAGCCGATAGCGGTCGTCCGCCTCCAGCATCTCATATTCGGCGAGCATGTCGTCCAGTGTCGCGGGCGCGGTCATGGCGTCAGTCGCGCAGCAGTTCGTTGATGCTGGTCTTGCCGCGCGTCTGCGCGTCGACGCGCTTGACGATGACGGCGCAGGCGAGGCTGGGGCCGGGGCTGCCATCGGGCAGCGGCTTGCCGGGCAGCGAACCGGGGACGACCACCGAATAGGCGGGCACGCGGCCGATGAAGACCTCGCCGGTGTTGCGGTCGATGATCTTGGTGGTCGAGCTGATGAACACGCCCATCGCCAGCACCGCGCCCTGTTCGACGACGACGCCTTCGACCACTTCGGACCGCGCGCCGATGAAGCAATCATCCTCGATGATCGTCGGGCCGGCCTGCAACGGCTCCAGCACGCCGCCGATGCCGACGCCGCCGGACAGGTGGACGTTCCTGCCGATCTGGGCGCAGCTGCCCACCGTCGCCCAGGTGTCGACCATCGTGCCTTCATCGACATAGGCGCCGAGGTTGACGAAGCTCGGCATCAGCACGACACCCTTGGCGATATAGGCGCCGCGCCGCGCGATCGCGCCGGGGACCGAGCGGAAGCCGGCGGCGCGGAACTGGTCGGCGCCCCAGCCCTCGAACTTCGACGGCACCTTGTCCCACCATTGCGCGCCGCCGGGGCCGCCGGCGATGGTGGTCATGTCGTTGAGGCGGAAGGACAGCAGCACCGCCTTCTTCAGCCACTGGTTGACCGTCCAGCCGTCGGCGCCCTTCTCGGCGACGCGGCGCTTGCCCGAATCGAGGTCGGCAAGGGCGGTCTCCACGGCCTCGCGCAGTTCGCCCCGCGTCTCGGCATTGACGCCGTCGCGCGCGTCCCAGCCCGCCTCGATGACCTGCTGCAAACCGTCGCTCATCCGTTCATCACCCCTTCAAGCCAGTCGCCGACATCGGCGATCTCAAAATCGATATAGTCGGGCGAGGCGTCATGCCCACCGCGCTCCGACCCGTTATTGACCCACACCGTCACCATGCCCAGCGCCTTGGCGGGCCGCAGGTTGCGCGCCATGTCCTCGACGAACAGCGCGCGGCCGGGCGCGATGTCGAGACGGTCGCACAGGCCTCGATAGCTGTCGGCGGCGGGCTTCGGAAGATAGCCGCAGGCGTGGATGTCGTGCACCGCCTCGAAGCTTGCGCCGAGGCCGAGCTTGTCGAGCACGCGGCGCGCATAAGGCTCGTCGCCGTTGGTGAAGATCAGCTTGCGGCCGGGCAGTTCGCCGATCGTCCGCACCAGCCGCCGGTCCTCGGCGATCACCGACAGGTCGATGTCGTGGACATAGTCGAGGAAGTCGTTCGGCTCGACGCCATGATGCTCCATCAGCCCCGACAGGGTGGTGCCGTGCGAATGGAAAAACGCCTTCTGCACCCGCCGCGCCTCGGCGGGGTCGCAGGCGAGCAGGCGCTGGATATATTCGCCCATCTTGACGTCGATCTGGCCGAACAAATTGGCGCCCGGCGGATAGAGCGTGTTGTCGAGGTCGAAGATCCAGGTGTCGACGTGGCGCAGCGCGTCGAGCATCACTGCCCCAGCCTGACCGCGACCGAGCGGGCATGGGCGGGCAGCCCCTCCGCCTCGGCCAGCGCCACCGCCGCCGGGCCGATCGCGGCGATGCCGGCCGCGCCGCAGTCGATGAAGCTGGTGCGCTTCATGAAGTCGAGCACCGACAGGCCGGAGGCGAAGCGCGCCCGCCGTCCGGTCGGCAGCACATGGTTCGGCCCCGCGACATAATCGCCCGCCGCTTCCGGCGTGGTGCGGCCGAGAAAGACCGAGCCGGCGTGGCGCACTTTGGCGAACAGCCGGTCGGCATCGTCGACGGCGAGTTCGAGATGCTCGGGCGCCAGCCGGTCGACCAGCGGCATGGCGTCGTCCAGCGTCGGCACGGTGACGATGGCGCCGAAATCGTCCCAGCTCGCCCGCGCCGTGGCGCTGGTGGCGAGCGTCGGAATCTGCCGCTCCACCGCCGCCGCGACGGCATCGGCGAAGGCGGCGTCGTCGGTGAACAGGATCGACTGGCTGGTCGGGTCATGCTCCGCCTGCGACAGCAGGTCGGCGGCGATCCATTCGGGATCGTTGGCGCCGTCCGCGACGACGACGATCTCCGACGGGCCGGCGACCATGTCGATGCCGACGACGCCGTAAAGCTGGCGCTTGGCCTCCGCCACCCAGGCATTGCCGGGGCCGACGATCACGTCGACGCGGGCGATGCGTGCCGTGCCATAGGCGAGCGCGGCGATCGCCTGCGCGCCGCCAATGCGCCACACCTCGTCGACGCCGGCCAGCTCGGCGGCGGCGAGCACCAGCGGGTTGAGCCGGCCGTTCGGCGTCGGCGTCACCATCGCCAGCCGCTCGACCCCCGCGACCTTGGCCGGGATGGCGTTCATCAGCACCGAGGAGGGATAGCTCGCGCGGCCGCCCGGCACATACAGCCCCGCCGCCTCGACCGCGCTCCAGCGATGGCCGAGGCGGATGCCCGCCGCGTCCACGCTGTCGCGGTCGGCCGGGCGCTGGCCTTCATGATAGGCGCGGATGCGGGTCGCGGCGGTCTCCAGCGCCTTGCGCAGTTCCGGCTCCAGCCCGTCCAGCGCGGCGCGGCAGTCCGCGCGGTCCACCCGCCAGCCCGCGGCGTCGAGGTCGATGCCGTCGAAACGGCGCGTATAGTCGGCGACGGCGGCGTCCCCGCCCGCCCGCACCGCCTTCAATATGGCCGCGACATCGGCGGCGACATCCTCGTCCGCCTCGCGCCGGGCATCGACCAGCGTCGCGAAGGCGGCGGCGAAATCCGCTGCGGAGGCGTCAAGCCGCTGCACGGCCACGCTCCCCGACGGCGCGCCGGAAGGCGTCGATCAACGGCCCGACCTCGGTCGCCCGCGTCTTGAAGGCGGCGCGGTTGACGATCAGGCGCGAGCTGATCTCGGCGATCACCTCCACCTCGACCAGCCCATTGTCCTTGAGGGTGCGGCCGGTGGACACCAGGTCGACGATGCGGGTCGACAGGCCCAGCGTCGGCGCCAGCTCCATCGCGCCGTTCAGCTTGACGCACTCCGCCTGCACGCCGCGCGCCTCGAAATGGCGGCGGGTGATGGTGGGATATTTGGTGGCGACGCGGACATGGCTCCAGCTGTCGGGATCGTCGGACGCGGCGATGTCGGCCGGCTCGGCGATCGACAGGCGGCAATGGCCGATGCCGAGGTCGACCGGCGCGTAAATCTCGGAATAGTCGAATTCCATCAGCACGTCATTGCCGCAGACGCCGAGCTGCGCCGCGCCATGCGCGACGAAGGTGGCGACATCGAAGGAGCGGACGCGGATCAGCTCGATGTCTGGCCGGTTGGTGGAAAAGCGCAGCGCGCGGCTGTTCTCGTCGCCGAAGGCTGGCTCCGGCTCGATCCCCGCCGCCGACAGCAGGGGCAGGGCTTCCTTGAGGATGCGTCCCTTGGGCAGGGCGATGACGATCGGGCTGGACATGGCGCGGGCTTTACCGGGGAGTCGCGAAGGCGACAAGTTTTGTCGCCCGCGCGGGAGGGCGGCACCCGAAAACTTGCTTTTTGCCACGTTTCGTCGCAAAGCCCGCCCACTCGATTGCACGACGGTGGTGGATGGCCAAGGAAGAGCTTCTCGAAATACGTGGGCAGGTGGTGGAACTGCTGCCCAATGCGATGTTCCGTGTCCGGCTGGAAAACGGGCATGAAGTGCTGGGCCACACGGCCGGCAAGATGCGCAAGAATCGCATCCGCGTGCTGGTCGGCGACGAGGTGCTGGTGGAAATCACCCCCTATGACCTGACCAAGGGCCGCATCACCTATCGCTTCAAATAAGCGGATGGAGCCGGTGCGGCTCATCCTCGCCTCGGCCAGTCCACGCCGCCGCGACCTGCTGGCGCGGCTGGGGGTGGTGCCCGACGCCATCGACGCCGCCGATATCGACGAGACGCCGCTGAAGGCCGAGCTGCCCGTCGCCTATGCCCGGCGCATGGCGGCGGCGAAGGCCGAAGCGGTGGCGCAACGCCATTCCGGCGCCATCATCCTCGCCGCCGACACCGTGGTCGCGGTCGGCCGCCGCATCCTGCCCAAGGCGGAGGACGAGGCGACGGCGCGGGACTGCCTCGCCCTGCTGTCGGGGCGGCGGCACCGCGTCCATTCGGCCCTGACCGTCATCGACGCCGAAGGCCGCGCCCGTCA
>CAZACH010000107.1:4426-7651 GCA_964483275.1 uncultured Sphingomonadaceae bacterium
TGGCTGATCGACGCCGGCATCGGCGAAACCCGCGCCGCGCTGGTCGATGGCGACCGCATCCTCGAAGCCCGCATCGAACGTGAAACATCTCTGCGCGCCGGTGCGGTCGTGCGCGGCAAGATCGCGAAGATTCTGGTCAAGGGCCGCCGCGCGCTGGTTGAAACGGCGGGCGGCGAAGCGCTGCTGGAACCGCTCGGCACGGGACTGGTGGAGGGCGGGACCGCCCTGTTCCGGGTGGTGCGGGAGGCGATTCCCGAAGCCGGGCGTCCGCGCCTGCCCCGACTGGCGCATGTGCCGGATGCGAAGGCGGAATCACCCACGCCGCCCCTTGCCGAACGACTGCGCGCCACCGGCCATCTCGTCCGCGCCCGCCCCGACGCAGCGGCGCTGGAGGCCGCCGGCTGGTCCGAACTGATCGAGGAGGCCCGCACCGGCGAGATCGACTTCGGCGGCGGCCGTCTCAGGATCAGCCCGACGCCTGCCATGCTGCTGATCGACGTCGATGGCGACGGCGACCCCGCCGAACTGATGATCGCCGGCGCCCGCGCCGCCGCCCTCGCCGTGCGGCGGCTCGACGTCACCGGCTCGATCGGCATCGACCTGCCCACCGTCCCCGGCAAGCAACCCCGACAGGCCGCCGCCGCCGCCGTCGACGCCGTGCTGCCGCAACCGTTCGAGCGCACCGCCGTCAATGGCTTCGGCTTCCTGCAGATCGTCCGCCCGCGCCTGCGGCCCTCCTTGATCGAGCAGATCCGCGGCGACGCTGCCGGCGCGGCGGCGCGCGAGGCATTGCGCCGCGCCGCGTGGGCGAGCGGCGCCGGGCCGGTGACGCTGACCGTGGCCCCGCTCGTCGAGGATGCGCTCGCCGCCCATTCCGACTGGACCGACACTCTCGCCCGACAGCTCGGCGCGCCCGTGCGGTTGCAGGGCGAGCCGGGCCGGCCCATATGGTCGATCGATGTCCACCGCCCGCCGATCCGATAAATGTCCGCTCTGCGGCAAGCCCGCCAGCCCGGAGCATACGCCCTTCTGCGGCCAGGGCTGCCGCGACCGCGACCTGCTGCGCTGGCTGGGCGAGGATTACCGCATTCCCGGCCCGCCCGCTGACTTCGAGGATATGCCGCTGGACAAGCGCGGCGAGGGCGATCTATAGACCCGCGACCCGCGAGGGCCCAGGTAGCTCAGTTGGTAGAGCACGTGACTGAAAATCACGGTGTCGGCGGTTCGATTCCGTCCCTGGGCACCATCTGCCTCCCGATTTGGAACCGCATCCTTCACCATTGAGCGTGATGTGGCTTGAATGGGTCCGTCGTCCTGAGCTTGCCGAGCCGCAGGCGACCGAGGGGCACGACGTTTCCCGCCCGCAAGATTCGGAGCCGACTCCCAAAAGTCGGGACGGTCGTCCTTCGACAAGCTCAGGACGAACGGGGGTGGGAGGTGCGGTGCCTGCCGGCCTATCGGTTCCGGCGTGCTTCTTCCATCGCGCGCTTGGCTTCCGCGCGGGCGCGTTCGGCGACCTTGCCGCTCAATATGTCGTCATAGGTGCCGAGGGTCTGGCTGAGGCTTTCGGACGTCTGCCGCGCCACGGTTTCCAGGTCGCCCTGATATTGCGGCAGGAAGAAGAAATCCGATGTCGGGTGGGCGCTGTAGAGGGCGCGGAATTTCTCGATCTGCGCGATGTCGGCGCGCAGGGCGGCGGCGCGTTCGGCGGGCGTGGCGTTGCCGCGCGGCACCATCTGGATGCGCTGCATGTCCCACCAGGCGAAGGGCAGTTCGGGGTCGAGCTTGCGCGCTTCCTCGACCAGCCTGTCGCCCTCCTCGCGTGTCGCCGCGCCCCTTGCGGCGACGACCAGCAGGGTGGCGTCGCCGGTGCGGCGGGCGAGTTCCGCCATCTCCCGCACCAGTCCGCCACGCGCCGTCACCGCCTGTCCGGCCTCGAAATAGAGCTGGGCGGCGTCCATGCGGCGCGGCGCGTGGGCAGCATAGAGGGCCTTCATCTCCTCGAACGCCCGCGCCGGGTTGCGCTGAATATTCTGATAGACCCAGCCATTGTTGAAATAGTCGCCGGCGCTGCGCGGCGTCTTGATGATCATCTGCGGCTGGGCGAGCGTGTGCAGGTCGCTGACATCGTCGCGAATCGCCGACACGTCGCGCTGGATCAGGCCGAGCTGGCGGCCGACCGTCTCCGTCGCGGTCTGGCCCTGGCCGATCAGCATCAGCACCAGAAAGACGGCGGTCGCGAACAGGCCGAAGCGGAAGGCGTCGCAGGGCGCGCAATTGACCACGGCATCGACGGCCTGGTCGTCGGCGCTGTTCACCATGAAGGCGCGCTGAAGGCAGAGCAGGGCGGCGACACCGGTGACGACGCCGAACAGCAGCACGAGGATCTCGGCGGACAGGAACTCCGCGAAGAAATTGGCGAGGTCGCCGAACAGGCCGACCGCGCCGCCGATCAGCGCGAACAGAGATGCCCGCGCCGGCCAGACGATTCGCTTGATGATCGAAAGGCGCGCTCCCGCCATGGCTTTACCCCCCTGTCCGGTGATGTGCCGTGATCAGAACTGACAGCCGGCGGTGGAGCCGCGCGGCGGATGGCGGCCGTCGAGGCGCACGGAGGCGCCGTAATAGCTGTTGGCGTTGCCGGTCGGCGCGGTGCGCTGGTCGATGGCGAGCGTGAAGGGCGCGCGGCCGGGGGCGGTGCCGGCATAGGTGCGGTTGCCCTCGCCGGTCCCGATCTTCTCGCACGACATCTCGGTCATCGTGACGCCGCGCGCCCGCAGCGCGTTGGCGACGTCATAGGGAATCTCGGCGCCCACCTCCATCCAGCCCATGCCGAAGGCGGTGGGCGGGTTGCCCTCGATATGGACATCGACGCCCGACAGCGTGCCGCTGGCGCTCTGGCGCGGCTCGGCGCGGGCGGCCCAGCGCACGCCGGTGGCGCGCTGCCTGACGGTGGCGAGGGTCGGGCGCTCGCCCGGCGCCGGCAGCACCGCCAGCATCGCCTCGGCGACGGGGCCGGCGGCGACGACGCGCTGCCAGTCGTCCTTGCACTGGCCGTCCGCCCAGCGCGCGGCGCTGGCCTCGGCCTTGACATAGTCGGCGCGGCAGCGGGCGAGGAACGTCGCCTGCGCATTGGGTTCGAGGCCGAGCCTGGCGGGCGCGGGGCCGCTGCCAGGCTTGTCGGCGCTGCTCACCGACACGCCCTGGCCGAAGCCCTGGCCATTC